>CBJLQC010000342.1:0-3697 GCA_966424955.1 uncultured bacterium
ACTCCGAGCTGCCCTATCCCGCCGATGGGATTGCCCTCACCTGCGTGCTGACCGAGCCCAACGCCCGGCGCCGTTGCGCGCGGCGGTTCGAGCAGATGTGGGAGCTGGGCTATGACGTGCTGCCGGTCGTCGCCGATATGCTCGATGAGCTGCTGCAATTCACGACTCACCCATGATCGTGGTCCCCGCGCGCGCCGCCGCACTGCGCATCCTGGCGGCGCGACACGGCGCGGCTGCCGGCCCTGCCGACAGTGCCTACGCCCTGGCCGAGTACCAGCGCGAGGCGGTGCATCGCGCGTGCGCAATCATGCACGAGCGCGGTGGGGTCCTGGTCGCCGACAGCGTGGGTCTCGGCAAGACCTACATCGGCGCCGCGCTGATCGAGCGCTTTCTGCCCGGCTCCGCCTCGATTGCGGTCGTCGTACCGGCCAGCTTGCTCGCCAACTGGCGGCGCGCGCTCCAGCCGTTGCGCGCGACGGCCGGCGCTACCATCGATCTCATTACGCATGGCCGGCTGAGCCGCGGGCTGAACCCGGCCGCGCATTACACCCTCGTCGTGGTCGACGAAGCACACGCGTTTCGCAACCCGCGGACACGCCGATACCGCGCGCTGCGGCGTTTGACGCGCCTCGCCAAAGTGGCGTTACTGACCGCGACCCCGGTCAATAACTCGTTGGCGGACCTGTATTTCCAGATCCGGATCTTCGCCGCGGATGATGCCTTCCGCGACCTCGGCATCGGCAGCCTGGCCGCCCTCCTCGGCAATGAGCCCGTCGATGGCAGACATCTCGCCCGATTGCGCGAAGCCGTCATGATCCGCCGCACGCGCGCCCAGCTTCGCGCCAGTGCCGGCATGATCCAGCTGCCGGATGGACGACGCCTGCGCTTCCCCGCGACGGTGCAGCTGGTCAACGTGCTGTATCCGCCGGCGCTCGCTGCACCTGAAATTGCCGCGCGACTCGATCGCATCGACTTCGCTGCCTATCGCAGCGCAACCACCGCCGCACTGGTCGCGCTCGCGCTACTGAAGCGACTGCAATCCGGCCGCCAGGCCGGCCTGGCATCGCTCGAGCGGCTGGTGAGCTTCCACCAACGGTTTCTGGATGCGCTCGGGCAGGGACGTCTCCTGCCAACACGCGTCGCGGCGGCGAACGCCGAACAGCTGTGCTTCACTGAGCTGATGCTCGAGACCCTGCCCGCCGACCTGGACGCTACCGACCTCGCCGCGCGAGCACGCCTGGACTTGTCGCGGTTGGCCGACTTGCGTGCCCGTTTGTCCGCCACGCGTGATCGCAAGCTGGCCATCCTCGCCGATCTGCTGGCCGCCCGCGCGCCACCATTGCGCACGATCGTGTTCAGCGAATTCCGTGATACCGCCGAGAACCTCTGGCGCGCGCTGCGCTCCCGCTTTCAGGCCGGACTGATCACCGGCTCGGACGCATATCTGGGCGCGCAGCGCTGTTCGCGCGGCGAAGTGATCCGCCGATTCGCGCCGCGCGCCAACCACGCGCGGGATCCTGCGGACAGTGAGGCGGTCTTTGTCCTCTTCGCGACCGACGTCCTCGCCGAAGGCCTCAACCTCCAGGACGCCGACGCCGTCGTCAGTTACGACCTGCCTTGGAATCCCGTGCGATTGATCCAGCGCGCCGGACGCATCGACCGCATGGGCTCGGACCACGAACGGGTCACGGTATATAACTTTATGCCGGACCGAGAGTTCGACGAATTGCTCGGCCTCGTCCGCCGCCTCCGCCGCAAGCTCCGCGGCCTGCGCGCGGCCGTCGGCCAGGAGTCCGCCATCCTCGAGCCCCATGAGGACGCCGCAGCCTTCTACGAGGAGCTCGACGGGCCGCGTGCGTGGGCAACCCCCCAAGCGAAGCAGGATTTCCGCGAAGCCGGACCGGAAGGCTGTGCCGGTGCCACTTCTGCCGAGCCGGGCCGGATATTGGTCGTTTGGCAAGCGGGCGCGACCGTTCGCGAGCTGGTCTGGCAGGCAGGAAAGATCCTGGACGACAAGCCGGCCGCCGACGCGATCGTCCAACAGGGACTGGCATCCGCGCACGTCGCCGCGCCAGCGGCGGTTTGCGACGCGATCACCGCCAGCCGAGCCAGTCTGTCCACATTAGCGGGAACACCGGAAGCAGCGCGGGAAGCGACCATGCTTGCCCGCGCGATCCATCGCGCTGTGCTCGCCTACGGCGTACTGGCCGGTAGCGAGCTGCTGTCCGAAGCAGACGAGCTGATCGCGCGTCTAAACGAAAATGTGTACGAGCACTGGCAGCTGGCTGCGGTGCGCCGCGCACGCACGCCAGCCGAGCTGAGTGGTGTGCTGCGCGCCATCCAGCGGTCGTGTCGCGCATCGGCGCCGGCGCCGGAACGCGGCTGGCGGCTGGTCGCAGCGCTCGGGTGCGATTGACCGTTCAGCGCCTCTCGGCTAACTTTCGTTGCTGCAATTAATTCCCGCGTAGCTCAGTCGGTAGAGCAGCGGACTGTTAATCCGTTTGTCGTAGGTTCGAGTCCTACCGCGGGAGTAGGCATAAATCACCGCCCGGTAATGGTTTCCATTGCCGGGCGGTTTTATTGCAAGTGTGTTTCGGCGCGCGCGGCGGCGGTCCTGCCTCCAGAACCGATAACTGGTTTCAGGAACCCAACATGTAAGGTGTGTCGTATGGCATTTTACTGCCGCGTACGGTACCATGGCCGCATGAAATACCGACTACTTCCGACAGCGATGCTGCTGTTGGCGCTGCTTCCCGCCGCAGCCATCGCGCAGACCAACGAACAGCTCGCCCAACAAGTCACGATCCGCCGCACCGAGCATGGTGTGCCGCATATCCTTGCCGACAACTATCGCGCGCTCGGTTTCGGGCTGGGCTACGCGCAGCTCGAGGATTACGGCACGCGCGTCGTCAACGGGCTGTTCGCGGCGCGCGGCCAGGCCGGCCTCGTCTTTGGGCGTGACAGCATCGAGGGCGATTTCCGCAGCCGGGCGGCGCATCGGCAGGCGGTGGCCACGTATCACCTCATCGATGCGAATGTGCGCGCCGTGCTCGAAGGGTTCGCGGCGGGTGTGAATTACTACGTCGAGCGGCACCGCTCCGAATTCCCCAGCTGGGTCGCCGCCGATTTCACCGGGCACGATGTCGCGGCGGTCGCCGCCGGCGGTGGCGGATCCATCAACGCGGCCCTGCGGCTGATTCGGCGCCAGGCCACGCCCGCCACTCCTGCAGTATCGGCGGGCAATGAAGGCTCCAACGCGTGGGCGTTTGCGCCTTCCCGGACGAAGTCGGGGCGCGCGATTCTGCTGCGCAATCCGCATCTGAACTGGAACGCCGGCTATTGGGAAGCGCACGTCACGATTCCCGGCGAGCTGAACTTCTACGGCGACTTCCGCATCGGCGGCCCCTTCGGCATCATCGGCGGGTTCAACGAGCAGCTCGGCTGGGCTACCACGAACAACGCGGTGGACACCGACGAAGTGTATGCGCTCGACGTCGATCCGAAGCAGCCCGACCACTATCTCTTCGATGGCATCTCGATTCCGCTGCAGCGCGAGCTGCTGACCGCCGAATACCGCAACGGTGCGGGCATCAGCACCATGACGCGCGAGTTCTGGACGACACCGCTCGGCCCGGTTGTCGACCGCGCGGACGGCAAGGTCTACGTGCTGCGCGCGGGCAGCGCGGGCGAGTATCGC
>CBJLQC010000343.1:0-3692 GCA_966424955.1 uncultured bacterium
CGCATCGAGAAAGTCGCCCCGACCGATGCGCGCGTGCTGATCACGGGTGAGAACGGTACCGGCAAGGAATTGGTCGCGCGCGCGATCCACCGCCTGTCGGCGCGCGCCGAAGAGGAGTTCGTCGAAGTCAACTGCGCCGCCATCCCCTCCGAGTTGATCGAAAGCGAGCTGTTCGGGCACGTGAAGGGCTCGTTCACCGGCGCGGTCGGCGATCGCGCCGGCAAGTTCGAGCAGGCCGATGGCGGCACGCTCTTCCTCGACGAGATCGGCGACATGAGCCTGGCTGCGCAGGCCAAGGTGCTGCGTGCGCTGCAGGAGGGCATCATCACCCGGGTTGGCGGCGAAAAGGCGATTCGCGTGGACGTGCGGGTCATCGCGGCCACCAACAAGAGTCTGCAGAAAGAGATCGATGCCGGCCGGTTCCGGGAAGATCTTTTCTTCCGCCTGAACGTGGTGCCCATCCAGGTGCCGCCACTGCGGGAGCGGCGCGAGGACATTCCGATGCTGGTGCGCCACTTCATCGACACCGCCGTGCGCGAGCAGCGACTGCCGCCGCGCGGCATCACACAGGATGCGGTCGACCGGTTGGCGCGCATGGAGTGGTCGGGCAACGTCCGCGAGCTGCGCAACACCGTCGAACGCCTGCTGATCCTGGCGCGCGGCAATGAAATGGCGGTCGCCGATGTCGATCGTCTGGTCAGCGGCAGCGCGCAAACCGCCGGCTCATTGAGCGGCGACCTGCTCGCCGCGCCCACGTTCGCCGAATTCAAGGACCGCGCCGAGCGCGCCTTCATCCTGGCCAAGCTGCGCGAGCACGACTGGAATGTCAGCGAAACGGCGCGTGCCGTAGACATGCCCAGATCCAACTTGTACAAGAAGATCGAACGCTACGGGCTCGTCCGGGAGGAAACGTGAAAGACTTTGACTTTGAGGTTGCATGAAGCACAAGAACTATATAGGCGGCGAATGGATAGCGCCGGCCAGCGGGGAGTATTTCGAGAACCACAACCCGGCCGACACGAATGATGTGATCGGCGCCTGGCCGCGCTCGAATCGGGAGGACCTGGAACGCGCGGTAGAGGCGGCGAAGCGCGGCTTTGAGGTGTGGCGCCGCACGCCGGCGCCGTTGCGCGGCGACGTCATTCGGCGCGCCGGCGACATCCTGGCCGCGCGCAAGGACGAGATTGCCGAAGCCATGACGCGCGAGATGGGCAAGGTCCTGAACGAGACGCGCGGCGATGTGCAGGAGGGTATCGACACGGCGTACTACGCAGCCACCGAAGGGCGGCGGCTGTTCGGCCACACGGTACCCAGCGAGCTGCGTGACAAGTGGGCGATGTCCTACCGCCGACCGATCGGGATTGCCGGACTGATCACCCCCTTCAACTTTCCACTCGCGATTCCGACCTGGAAGATGTTTCCGGCGCTCGCGTGCGGGAATGCCGTGATCCTCAAGCCGGCGGAGGATGTGCCGCATTCGGCCACGCTGCTGGTCGAAGCACTGATCGAGGCCGGCATTCCAAAAGACGTGCTGCAGCTGCTGCACGGCCCCGGCTCGAAGGTGGGCGCGGCCATGGTCGAGCATCCGGACATCCCGGTGATTTCCTTTACCGGATCGACATCGGTGGGCTCATCCATCGGCGAAACGTGCGGCCGCATGCACAAGCGCCTGTCCCTGGAGATGGGCGGCAAGAACGCGCAGATCGTGATGAACGATGCCGATATCGAGCTGGCGATCGATGGTGTGCTTTGGGGCGCGTTCGGGACGACCGGACAACGTTGCACCGCGACCAGCCGTCTATTACTTCAGGATGGCATTCACGATGAATTCCTGGAGCGCCTCGTCGAACGCACCGGCCAGCTCCGGCTGGGTGACGGCCGGAAGGAAGGCTCGGACGTCGGGCCGCTGATCAACGAGGACGCGCTCGAAAAGGTGGCCAGCTACGTCGAGATCGCGCGCCAGGAAGGCGACGAGGTATTGACCGGCGGACAGCGCGCGTCGGGCAAGGGTCTCGACCATGGGTTCTTTTTTCAGCCGACGATTCTGCGTGGCGTGCGCCCGGGCAGCCGCCTCGCCTGTGAAGAAGTGTTCGGCCCCGTCCTCAGCGTGATTCGGTTCAGCGACCTCGACCAGGCGATCCGGATCAACAACGAAGTGGACTACGGCCTGTCCAGCTCGATCTACACAAAGGACGTGCGCAGCGCGTTCCGGGCGATGACGGAGCTGGACAACGGCATTACGTACGTGAACGCACCGACTATCGGGGCGGAGGCTCACCTCCCGTTCGGTGGTGTAAAAAAGACCGGCAACGGCCATCGCGAGGGGGGTTGGGAGGTCTACGAGTTCTACTCGGAGACGAAGGTCCTGTACGTGGATTTCTCGGGCAAGCTGCAGCGCGCCCAGATCGACACCTACGAGGCGTCGCCGTATTGAAAAGCCCGGGGGCAGCGGTTTGACATGGACAAACAGTTCTTTTAGGATTCAACGTGTCTGTCAGACGTGAAATTCGCCGGTCATCCACTGACCGGGTAACGGATTCAAAAAGCGCAAATCAATCGACGCGCAAAGGCGGCGTAGCCAGGTGGGCATGGGAATGGACCAAGTCCATTGTCATTGCGTTTTCGTTGTTCCTGCTGATACGCACGTTCCTGGTGGAGGCGTTTCGGATTCCGACTGGTAGCATGGAGAACACTCTCCTGGTTGGCGACTTCCTGTTAGTCAACAAGGCCGTCTACGGCGCGCAGCTGCCGATGACGCAAGCTCACCTGCCTGCATTCGACGATCCCGACCGCGGCGACGTCGTGGTCTTCGTACCTCCACACGAGCCGGACAAGAACTACGTGAAGCGCCTGATCGGCGTCGCGGGCGATACGCTCGAGATGCGCAACAAGGTACTCTATCGGAATGGTGACGCGCAGACCGAGCCGTATGTGCGCCACACCGATCCGGACAACGACGTATACGCTCCCAGCATGTACTGGCAGTGCGAATTCATGACGGCCGGCGCCGCCAAGGATTGCCGCCCGACGCGCGACAACTGGGGGCCGATCGTCATCCCCCCCGGCAAGGTCATGATGCTGGGCGATAATCGCGACGATTCGGAGGATTCGCGTTACTGGGGCTTCGTGGACCGCACCGCGATCAAGGGGAAGCCGCTCTTCATTTATTACTCGTTCGATTCCAGCACGCTGCGGCCGTTCCCATGGCTGACGCACATCCGCTGGGACCGGATTGGCGGCGGCATCCATTAGCACGGACCGGCGCGCGAGCGCCGGTCGTTATGTCATAAAGCTCAAGTCCGAACCGGCTGGAATTGCGCAACGACGTGCATGGCTGGGCATTAACTTTCTCCGTCGTCTGGAGCTTCGCATGAGCTTTACGGCCAAAGGTCGAGGGATGTACGAGGAGAGCTCGCTCGATCAGTACCTGAAGGAGATCAGCGCGTATCCGCTGCTCAAGCGGGAAGACGAGATCGAGCTGGCGCAGAAGATCAGGGACGGCAACGAGGAAGCCCTCGACAAGCTCGTCCGTTCGAACCTGCGCTTCGTGGTTTCGGTCGCCAAGAAATACCAGAATCAGGGCGTCGCCCTCGGCGACCTGATCAACGAGGGCAACCTCGGCCTGATCCGCGCCGCCCACAAATTCGACGAGACCAAGGGCATCAAGTTCATCTCGTACGCCGTCTGGTGGA
>CBJLQC010000344.1:0-3688 GCA_966424955.1 uncultured bacterium
CGGTTCCGCGAGGAGCGCCGCGCGGGTTTTGTAAATTGAAAAGGTCGGAAGCGATAAGAGACTGCGGCGCACTGGACAAACTCCCGCTCGCGCTCGCGCTCTTATCCTCTTAGCCTGTTGTTAGGAGACGTAAACATGGCAACCAATGCAACGTTGACCGCCAAGGGTCGCGACGGACAGGGCAAAGGCGATAACCGTAAGCTGCGGCAGACCGGTTTCATCCCCGCCGTGATCTACGGCCACGGCGAAAAGACGCGCAGCGTCGCCGTGAACGCGCACGAGCTCGAGCTGCTCTTCTCGCGCGTGCACGTCGAGAGCACCATCATCGACCTCAACGTCGAAGGTGAGCGCAAACCGATTCGCGCGCTCGTGCGCGAAGTGCAGACGCACCCGGCGCGCGGCTCGATCGTGCATGTCGATTTCTATCAGATCCACGCCGGCGAGCGCGTGCAGGTGCAGATCCCGCTCAACTTCGTGGGCACGGCGGCCGGCGTGAAGGCAGGCGGCATCCTGCAGCACACCATGGACGAACTGGATGTCAAGGTATCTTCCGACAGCATTCCGGAGTCGATCGAGGTGGATGTGAGCGCGCTCGAGATCGGTGACTCGGTACACGTTTCCGACCTCGCCATCCCGGAGGGCATCGAGGTGCTCGACAATCCCGAGCGCAGCGTATGCAGTGTCACCCCGCCGCAGGCCGGCATCGTGGAGGAGGCGCCCGAAGCGGTCGAGGCGGCACCTGCAGAGCCGGAAGTGATCCGGCGCGGCAAGGAGGAGGAAGCAGGCGAGTAGTGCGCGTAATCTGCGGACTGGGCAATCCAGGAGCGGAATACCAAGACACTCGTCACAACGTCGGCTGGTGGCTGCTGGACGTGCTACAGCAGGACTGGCACTTCGCGAACTTCCGTCGCGATGGCAATGCTGTCGCGACGGAAGGTCGTTTCGAGGACCAGGATGTGCTGCTCATCAAGCCGACGACGTACATGAACCGGAGTGGTGCCGCGGTGCGCAGGTTGTTGCTGGAGCCGGAATTCAACCCGGCCACCGACCTGTTGATCGTGGTCGATGATGTGGCTCTCCCGGTCGGACGCGCGCGCATCCGCGCGCAGGGCAGTGCCGGCGGCCACAACGGATTGAAGTCGGTGGAAGCGGCGCTGCGCTCACCAGAGTATGCGCGCCTGCGGATTGGTGTGGGCGAGCAGCCACCCGGCATCGACCTGGCGGACTGGGTGCTCGGCACCTTCGATCCGGAGGAAGCAGCGATCGTACGCGCCCAATTACCCAAGCTCGTCGATGTCGTCGGCACATGGCTGCGTGCCGGTGTGGATGAGGCGAGCCGCAGACTAGGAACCGGACAGAATCAATGATCGATCTGACGCAACTTGCTTTCCCGCTCGGCCTGCTCGGACTGCTGGCCGCCTTCGCGATCTACCTGTACGTCCGCAAACAACCCGATGGTAACGACACGATGCGCGAGATCGCCGCGCGCATCCAGGAAGGGGCCATGGCTTTCCTGCGCCGCGAATACGTGACGCTGGCGGTCTTTATCGTGGTGGTCACCGGGCTGCTCTGGTATGCGACGTCGCGCGAGACCGCACTGGCTTACGTCACCGGCGCCGTCAGCTCGATGTTCGCCGGATTCTTCGGCATGACCGCCGCGACTCGCGCCAACGTGCGGACCGCCGCGGCGGCCATGACGGAAGGGCAGGGCAAAGCGCTGCGCGTCGCGTTCATGGGCGGCGCCGTGATGGGATTGGCGGTGGCCGCGCTCGGCCTGATCGGTGTGGGCGCGTGGTATTACCTGTTCGGGGCTTCCGCGATTGCCAGCACCGACTTCGTCAACTTCGCCGAGATCATCTCCGGCTATGCCATGGGTGCCAGCTCGATCGCGCTGTTCGCGCGCGTGGGCGGCGGCATCTACACCAAGGCGGCCGACGTCGGTGCCGACCTGGTCGGCAAGGTCGAAGCCGGCATCCCGGAAGATGATCCGCGCAATCCGGCCACCATCGCCGACAACGTCGGCGACAACGTGGGTGATGTCGCGGGCATGGGTGCCGACATCTTCGAGAGTTATGTCGGCGCGATTGTCGCGACGATCGCGATCGCGGCAACCAGTCCATTGTACGAGGCCAGTCGCGCGGCCGCCGTCGCCTTGCCACTGCTCACCGTCATGGTTGGCCTGCTGGCGTCGCTCATCGGCATCGCGCTGCTGCGTCCGTTCGAGCGCTTCAATCCCGCCGCCGCGTTGCGCAATGTCACGATCGCCGCGGCGGCCATCTTCCTGGTCGCCATGCTGTTCGTCGTGAAAGGGCTCGGCTTCGAGGTCTTTGATCCCGCGACGGCGCAGGGCTTCTCGCCGCTCGGTCCGTACTGGGCGCTACTGGCCGGCTCGATCGGCGGCATCCTGGTGGGCGCCGTGACCGAGTACTACACGGGCGCCAAGCCGGTACGTGACATCGCCGATGCCAGCAACACCGGCTCGGCCACCAACATCATCTCGGGGCTGGCCGTCGGCATGCAGTCGACGGCCGCGCCGGTCGTACTGATCGCCATCGCCATCCTGGTTTCCTTCCAAATGGCCGGCCTGTACGGCATCGGCATTGCCGCGGTCGGCATGCTGGCCACCGTCGGTGTGACCATGTCGGTGGACGCGTACGGCCCCATCGCCGACAATGGCGGTGGCATCGCGCAGATGAGCCATCTCGGTCCGGAAGTACGCGCGATCACCGATCGCCTGGACGCGCTCGGCAACACGACCGCGGCCATCGGCAAAGGCTTCGCGATCGGCTCCGCCGCCCTGACCGCACTCGCGCTGTTCAGTGCCTATACCTCGGCCGTCGGCCTTGGTGAGAGCGGTCTCGACATCGTGGATCCCGTGGTTACGGTCGGATTACTGGTGGGCGGCATCATCCCGTTCTTCATCGCCGCCATGACCATGACCGCGGTCAGCCGCGCGGCCAGCGGCATGGTGGAGGAAGTGCGGCGTCAGTTCCGTGAGATTCCCGGTTTGATGAAAGGGACGGCGCGCCCCGACAGCGCGCGCTGTGTCGACATCTCGACGCGCGCCGCGCTGCGTGAGATGATCGCGCCCGGCATCATCGCCGTCGTGATCCCGGTAGTAGCCGGCATCCTCAGCGTGGAGGCGCTCGGTGGCGTGCTGGCCGGCGCCACCGTCACCGGTGTGCTGCTCGCCCTCTTCATGGCCAACTCGGGCGGCGCCTGGGACAACGCCAAGAAATACATCGAGAGCGGTGCGCATGGTGGCAAGGGCAGCGAAGCCCACAAGGCGGCCGTGGTCGGTGATACTGTCGGCGATCCCTTCAAGGACACGGCCGGTCCGTCCATGAACATCCTCATCAAGCTGATGAGCGTCGTGTCGCTGGTGCTCGCGCCGTGGTTCGTGCGGCTGCACGCCGATGATACGCAAACGGCCTGGCAGACGGTCGTTGAATTCGTGACGCGGTTTTTCGGCTGACCGTTATAGCCGCGGAGAACACGGAGAACGCGGGGAATACGTCGCGCCACGAAAGGATTCCGGTGCCAGCGAAGTTCAAATTAAGTGAATTTGAAAATCGTGAAACGGAATTGGTTATCCTGCGCGACGCGGTTTCCGCGTTCTTCGTGTGCTCCGCGGTAAATCTCCTGTCTGTGCCGCCACGTCCGTTTCATACGAGCCACAACCATGCCT
>CBJLQC010000345.1:0-3681 GCA_966424955.1 uncultured bacterium
TCGCATCGGCGCCAACCTCGACCGCCTTTTCGATGATCGTGTTGATGGGCACCTGCTTGCCCAGGTCGTACACGGTGTAGCCGTTGTTGGTCAGGATGGTGTTGACCAGGCTCTTGCCAATGTCGTGCACATCTCCGAATACGGTGGCCAGGATGACTTTGCCCTTGGTCTGTCCCTCGATCTTGTCGAGATACGTCTCGACACGCGCGACCGCGCGCTTCATCACTTCGGCGGATTGCAGCACGAAGGGCAGGATCAGCTCGCCCGAGCCGAACTTGTCGCCAACCTCTTTCATGGCGGGCAGCAGCACGTTGTTGAGGACGTAGACGCCCGCCTCGTTGTCGCCGCCGCGCGCCTTCACCGCGGCATCGATCAGGTCTTCAATGCCGTCCTTCTTGCGATGCAGGATCTTCCAATGGATGGCCTGCTCGGGCGCCATGTCTGCCGTCGGGTCGGCGGCTTCTTCGACCTGAACCGCGGTTTTCTCGTAAAAGGCGATGAACCGGGCCAGCGCATCTTCGCGCGTGTCGAAGATCAGGTCGTCGGCCAGCTTGCGCTGTTCTTCATCGATCTCGGCATACGGCTTGATGTGCGCGGGATTGACGATCGCCATGTCCAGCCCGGCCTGCACGCAGTGGTGGAGGAACACCGAGTTCAACACGGCGCGCGCATGCGGCGCCAGGCCGAAGGACACATTCGAGACGCCCAGGCTGGTCAGCACGCCGGGCAGCGCCGACTTGATGCCCTTGATCCCCTCGATCGTTTCGATGGCCGAGCGACGGAACTCCGCATCGCCGGTGGCGAGCGTGAAGGTGAGATCGTCGAAGATGAGCGCGTCGGGCTGGATGCCGTATTCGTCTGTGCAGATGTCGTGGATGCGCCGAGCCACCTCGACCTTGCGATCGGCGGTCTTGGCCATGCCTGCTTCGTCGATGGTGAGCGCGACCAGCGCGGCCCCGTGCTCGACGGCGTGCGGCAGCACAGCCTCGATGCGCTTGCGGCCGTTCTCCAGATGGATTGAATTGATGACGGCCCGACCCGGGTATTGCCGCAGCGCCGCTTCTACCACGCCGGCCTCGGTCGTGTCGATCATGAGCGGGGTCTCGACGCCTTGGGCGAGCAGCTTGACCAGCTGTCCCATCTGGTCGGCTTCGTCCTGGCGCTCGGTGAGCGCCACACACACGTCCAGCAGGTGCGCCCCGCTTTCCGCCTGCGTGCGCGCGACGTCGAGGATACCTTCGTAGTCGTCCGCGAGGAGCAGGCGCTTGACTACGCGCGAGCCCTGCGAATTGACGCGTTCGCCAACCAGCGTCGGCGCCGGATCCTGAACCAAATCGTAGGCGGTCATCGCGCTGGCGACGCGCGGAACGTATCGCACGTCACGCCGGAGCGGCGCTTTCCCGGAAACGCGCTCGACTACGGCCCGCAAATGATCGGGCGTAGTACCACAACAACCGCCTACGATATTGACGCCCAGCTTCGTGACGAATTCTTCGTGTGCCCGCCCCAGCTCTTCCGGTTGCAGCGGGTAGATGGCCTTGCCTCCCTCGTTCAGCGGAATGCCCGCATTGGGGATGACGCTGATGGGCAGCCGCGAGTTCTCGCACAGGTAGCGCACCGGTTCGCGCATGTGCTCGGGACCGGTCGAGCAGTTCAGGCCGATGACGTCGGCGCGCAGCGCTTCCAGGATCGTCATAGCGGCCGTGATGTCGGTGCCCAGCAGCATGCGCTCGGAGGTATCGAGTGTGACCTGCGCCTGGATGGGCAGCCGCACGTTCAGTTCGGCCAGGCACCTTCGGATACCGGTGATCTGCGCTTTTACTTCGAGGATGTCCTGGCTGGTCTCGATCAGCAGCACATCCACACCGCCTTCGATGAGGCCGCGCGCCTGCTCGCGGAAGACATCGGCCAGCTCCTCGTAAGTGATGTTGCCGAGCGTGGGATCGGACGTGGACGGCAGAAAGCCGCTCGGTCCAATGCTGCCGGCCACGAAGCGCGGCTGATGGCTGGTCGAGAACTTGTCCGCCACGCGGCGCGCCAGCTGCGCAGCCGCGCGATTGATTTCGACCACCCGGTCCTGAAGCTGGTACTCACGCAGGGTCAGGCGATTGCTGCGGAACGTGTCCGTTTCCAGGACGTCGCAGCCCACCTGCAGGAACGAAGCGTGGATCGATTCGACCGCATCGGGACGTGAAATGACCAGGTAGTCGTTGCAGCCTTCGAGGTGCGCACCGCCGAAATCGGCCGCAGTCAGGCCGAGGGCCTGCACGCTGGTGCCCATCGCGCCGTCGAAGACGAGAACTTTGTGCTTGAGAACGTCGAGATACATAAAAAACCCCGCAGCAGCCTATATGCGCGCGGGGTCGGAATGTGGGGATGGCTTCCTGCCCGGCACTTTAGGCTTTTGTTTTGGCCTCGCGGCCGGGCGGTAGCAAGCGGCCTGCAAATCCTTCCGCCCTTCGTCAACGATTCTATGCCTGCACAGGCATTCTCGTCAAGGGTGCGCGCGGCAGCCGCAGTGTAAATGTAGTACCCTGCTGGATCGTGCTGGTTACCGTAATGTCGCCGCCGAGCAGGCGCGCCAGCTTGCGGCTGACACTCAGCCCGATGCCGGTGCCGCCCTCTTTGCGCGTGGCGGACTGATCGACCTGCCAGAAGGAATCGAAAACACGCTCCTGATGTTCCGGCGCAATGCCGACGCCCGTGTCGTGGACCATGAACTCGACGTGGCCGGCCGTCGTACGGGCTTCCAGCTCCACGCGGCCCGACTCCGTGAATTTCACCGCATTCGACAGCAGGTTCAGCAGGATCTGGCGCAGCTTCGTGCTGTCGGTTTCGACAATTGCGTCCGCGGCCGGCTCGCTGACATGAAACTGCAGGCCCTTCTCCAGCGCGACCGGTTCGATCAGCTCGGCCGCATCGCGCAACATGCGCGCGATCTGCACCTTCTCGATGTGCACGCGCTCGCGCCCGACTTCCAGGCGGGCGTAGATCAGAATCTGCTCGATCAGGCCGAGCAGGTGCCACGCTGCGGTGCGAATGCGCTCCACGTACCCGCGCGATTGCTTGGTGAGCTGCGTCGGGACGCCGGCCAGCAGCAGGTCGGTATAGCCCATGACCGTAGTCAACGGCGTGCGCAGCTCGTGCGACATGACCGCCAGAAAATCGGATTTGGATTGATTGGCCATGCTGGCCGCTTCGTAGAGCATGGCATTGTCCAACGCGAATGCCGCGCGGCGCGCCAGCTCCCGAATCAGCTCGAAGTCGGCGCTCTGGTAGCTCCGCGTCATGCTGACTGTCACCAGGGTGCCCAGTTTGCGGCCGCCGACGTTCAAAGGAGCGACGATGACCTGGCGCGGCTGGGCGGCCCGCAGCCGCGCCAGCTCCTCACGTCTGTTCGTCAGACCGGCCAGCACCTCGTTGGACACGCGCGAGATCAATACCGCTTCCGACCGGTTGAGCAGGCGCGCGCTCCACGCTTCGCCGGCGCTCGCGCGACGCGTCTGCCGCTCCTCGCCCGCCCCCGCCATCTGGGCTGACCACGCCGATTCGATGCGGCGCGTGGCGCCGTCCGGCTCGGCCACGTCGATGAAGCAACAGTCGGCGAGCGCGGGCACCACGAACTCGAGCAGCGTGCGGAGGGTGTGCTCGTAATCGAGCGTGGCCGCCAGCGCGGCGCCC
>CBJLQC010000346.1:0-3666 GCA_966424955.1 uncultured bacterium
CCGTGCCGGCCGCCAGATCGACGTCGGCAAGGTCGACGTCATAGGCGCCTGACGTCGTGTACTTGATGCCATAACGCGCAGCCGGCAGCCCACCCACGGTGAAGTTGGCGGCGCCGGAGGCCTTGACCACCACTACGTAGCCGCCATTCGTGTTGATGAACGCCAGCGGATCCAGCGTACCACTCGCGCTGGTGGCTTCGATGCGGACGGCACCAGCTCTGATGAACTTGAAGTATTGCCGCAGGAACTTCGTCCTGCTCCCCAGGTTGATCTGCGGATTCGATGGGCTCGAAAGGTCCAGCGTGTAGTACTGCGCGCCGTCGTCGGTCGTGGGGAAGGCCAATGCGAATTGCTCCCACGCCGAGATGTTGGCGAACTTGAGGTCACGATGCAGATCGGCGTATCCGCTGCCAATGTGCTCGAGCATGCTCGTATTGATGCCGCGCGCCTTGGCGCGGGCTCCGATATCGCTCAGCTCGGCGTCGGTCGGCGAGCTGTAACGGTGGTACGAAAGCTCCGCCATATACTGGGCCGCCGCGGGGACCTGCTGAAACATCGCATCGAAGTAGGGAAGCGCATTGGAGTGACGCGTCGTTGATGGCGCTATGAATCGGGGCGTGAACCCGGCCGCGGAAAGGCGCGCCGCGGTAGCCACAATCGCGTCACCGATTTGCTTGCCACGCCAGAACGCGGTGTTATCGGGCTCGAGGATGACTTCCCATGTATCCGGCACCAGGTTGTACTTGCTGCGAAGGTGCTCGCTCATGACCAGGATGAACTCGGCGTATTCTTCCGGACTGTCATCATGATGATATTCGAGGCCGCTGCAGATCGTACCGGTAAACGCCGTATATAACAGGTTCACCGAGAGGCGTTCACCGCGCGCGGCCAGCTTCTGCCGCATCGGCAGAATCACTTTCTCGACCATCGAGTCCAGTTGCGCGAACTGGAAACCCGCCAGGTTCGCGACCTTCGGATCGCTGTTGTCGTTTACCGTCGAGAAGCGCACGCAGCGCCATTTGGCGTCGTCGATCTGGCCCTTTCGCCATTGCGTGTAATAGTCCGTGCTGTTTTCCAGCCCGCTGCGGATCTCGAGCCGCAGGCGATTGATGCCCAAATCGTTGGCCGCCAGGTCGAAAAGACGGTCCGCAAAATTGTCGAAGCTGGCGTACTCGTGCCCCGACTGCGAATGGGCTTCCCACCCCGAAATCGTCTGGTAGCGTACCGCCGGATTCACGTTGATCGTGCCGGTCGCGCCACCACCACCACCACCACCACCGCCCGATTGCGTCACGGTGACCGTGACCGACGCCTGCTTGCCGCCGCTGGTCGCCGTGATGTGCGCGGTACCAGCCGTCAAACCGTTCACGGTGCCATCCTGCGCCACCGTCGCGACCGATGCCGCGTCGCTGGTCCAGGTGATGATTTGTCCGTTCAGCTGCACGTGCGCGGCGTCGAAAACCCGGGCGATGAGCTTCTGTTGGGCGCCGACGGTGAGGGACAGTCCGGGAGGTGTGACCTCGACGCTGGCCACCGTGCCGGGGGTGACCCCGGGGCCATTGGCATCGCTCCCGCACGCCAGGGCGAAAAGCAAAATCGCGCCGGAAAAGAGCGGGCGCGACCACTGAAAAACTGAGCGGCCGTATATCATTTTATTCGATGGTCCCGGAACGGTTCGTCCAAATTACACCCCTATCCCGCCCACGTTCAAAAACTGCTCCAGCAAGGACGGCGGAGGCGCCGAAATACCGGGACGCCCTCGCTTCCATCGCCAGTTTATCACGTATTTCAGGGGGTTTTCCCCCTCTGTGGGTGCCCGGCGGCAAGTGTGGCAGATACGCACCACAGCCCCGTCACCCCCCTCCGCATCCGCACGAAATGTTATACGGACAGTTAATTTTTTCGCCTCATCGCCGGCCCCCGGTACGGGCACCGGCCTTGCCCAACCGGAAGGCCAAGCCGGCTTCGCTTCGCCTCTCTTTTTGGCCTGGGTCCCGAAATGAAAGACAGCTCTGCACCGACCGCAGACAAGCCCGATTTGTCATTGGTGATGCCCTGCTTCAACGAGCAGGAGTGTGTCGCCAATACCGTCCGCCGCCTGATCGGCGCCTTCCAGGCCGGGGGGCATCGCCTGGAGATCGTGGCGGTGAACAACGGGTCGCGGGATGAAACGCCGGAGATCCTGGAGAGCCTGCGGCTCGAGTATCCCGCCGCGATCCGGGTTTGCCACGTCGAGGTCAACCAGGGCTACGGCAACGGCATTCTGCGCGGCATTCCGCACTGTACCGCGGAGTGGATCGGTTTCATTCCCGCCGACGGCCAGGTCGATCCTGCCGATGTGGTGCACCTGTTCGAATCGGTGCTGACCGCCCGCGGCGATGTGCTCGGCAAAGTGCGGCGCCGTTTCCGGATGGACGGGCTGCAGCGGAAGTTCATTTCGATCGCCTACAACGGCCTGGTCAACGTGTTCTGGCCCGGCATTCAGTCGCTGGATATCAACGGCACGCCCAAGCTGATGCGGCGTTCGGTGCTGGGCGCAATGGATCTGCAGTCACGCGGGTGGTTCCTCGATCCGGAGATCATGATCAAGGCCCACTACATGGGGTTGCGGGTGCTCGAGCTGAACGCTTTCGCGCGCATGCGCGGCAATGGCATTTCCCATGTCCGCACGAGCACCTGCTGGGAGTTTCTGCGGAACCTGGCGGATTTCCGCTTCTCTGCGCGCATGCGCCGCTGGAAGCAGGGGCACCGCGGCCGCCGGCTGGATACGGACGGCGCGCCGCCGCAGCTCGCCGTCTCAGGTCGCGAATAGCAACGGAAGCAGACTGTGCTCGAAACAATCAATCGACCGATTCATCATTTGCGCACGACCTGCCGCGCCTGCGGCAGCGCGCGGCTGGAGAAGTTCCTGGTGCTGGGCCCGACCCCGCTCGCCAACTCGTTTCTGAAAGACCCGCGCGAGTTCGAGAGCGAGGCTTCGTTTCCGCTGGACGTTTACTACTGCCCGGGCTGCTCGCTGGTCCAGCTGCTGGACGTCATCGATCCGCAGGTGCTGTTCCGGCATTACGTGTACGTGACCGGCACATCGGCGATGATCGCCGAGCACAACGTCGGTTACGCCCGGACGGTCGTCGATCTGCTGGGCCTGACCCCGGATGATCTGGTGGTCGAGATCGCCAGCAATGATGGCAGCCTGCTGCGCTGCTTCCAGCCGCACGGCGTCCGCACGCTCGGCATCGAGCCGGCCACCAACATCGCGCAGATTGCGCGTGCCGCGGGTGTCGAGACGGTCAACGAATTCTTCGACCGCAGTACGGCGCACGCGGTGCGTGACCGATTCGGCCCGGCCCGCGCCATCATCGCGAACAACGTGCTCGCGCACGTCGATGACACACAGGATTTCCTCGCGGGCGCGCGCGACCTGCTCACGGAGGACGGCCTGCTGGTCGTCGAAGTACCCTACGTGGGCGAGCTGCTGGAGCGCTTCGAGTACGATACGGTCTATCATGAGCACCTGTGCTACTTCTCGGTGACCGCGCTCATGCACCTGTGTGCGTCCGTAGGGCTGGCGGTGGTACGCATCGACCACGTGCCGGTGCATGGCGGCTCGGTACGGATGTACGCCGGCCGCACCGAGTATCACCGCAATCACGCTCCCGCCGTTCA
>CBJLQC010000347.1:0-3662 GCA_966424955.1 uncultured bacterium
GCCGGCTTCATCGACTGGATCATCACGACGGGCGCGAATCTCTACCACGACACGCATTTCGGACTCGGTCTCAGCATGCACAAGGGCAGTCACGCCGTGTCCGATCTGCTGCTTCGGGAAGAAGAAGTCGTGCGCATCTACGACATCTTCTTCGACTACTCCGTGCTACTCGATACCGATGCATTCTTTCGGCAGATCATCCGGGCACCGGAATTCCAGCGCACGATGTCGACAGCGGAGTTCCATCATCTGTGTGGCCGGTACGTGCTCGAGCGGCAGAAGAAACTGGGGCAGGAGGGCAAATCACTGCTGGCTACCTGTTACGAGTACGATGTTCCTGTTTACACATCATCGCCGGGTGATTCCTCGATCGGCATGAACGTGGCCGCCGGCGCACTGCAGGGTCTGAAGGTCGGCTTCGATGTGAGCGCAGACGTGAACGAAACGGCGTCGATCGTACTGGATGCGAAGCGACGGGAAGGCAAATCGGCGATCATGATCTTCGGCGGCGGCAGCCCAAAGAATTTCGCGCTGCAGACCGAGCCGCAGATCCAGGAGGTGCTCGGCATCCAGGAGAAGGGTCACGATTACTTCCTGCAGTTCACCGATGCGCGACCGGACACCGGTGGCCTATCCGGGGCCACGCCGGCGGAGGCGGTAAGCTGGGGAAAGGTCGATCCCGATCGGCTGCCCGATGCCGTCGTCTGTTACACGGATTCGACCATTGCGCTGCCGCTGCTGGCGGCGTACGCGCTGGGCAAACACGCGCCTCGCACGCCCCGGCGCCTGATCAAGCGGCGGGAAGAGATGCTGAGTCGGTTGATGGAGGAGTATGCGCGCTCCGCGCGCAATGAGGCGGTCCAGGAAAAAGCCCGCGGCGAGCGGGAGGTCACGCTCGATCGCGACCGGTAGATCTTTCACGTGTACGTGCCGCCAAACGGGCACGTACACGTGGAGGACGAAGTTACCTGAAATTACTTCGCGCAGGTCTTTCTTCGCGTATCAGCCAGGGTAGAGATCTTCCAGCCATCGGCGGTCTTGACCAGCATGAAGACATCGACGCCGCAGTGGCTGTACTTGTCATCGGCATAAAACTCGTAATCGACCCACACCATGGCCAGGCCATCCGCCATTGAAATCACGGGGTTGGAGATGCGTTCGTCCAGCTTGGCGGTGGCGCCGGTAATGGCAGTGATGAGTCCGGCGGCATCCTCCGCGCGCGCGACCGGAACGCCCTGCTGGTTGGTGGCGGTCGTGAACAGCTTCACGTCGGTGAAGAGCGTGCTCTTCATGGCCGTGCTGTCCTTGGCATTGAACCCCTGGAAGAATTTCTCAACGACGGCGTAGACGGCCTCCTTCTCCTGGTCCGCGGACTGTGCCTGCAGCTGGAAAGGGGCGAGCAACAGCGCCAGCAACACTGCGGCGGGGTAGCGACGATTCATTAGATCCTCTCGAGAACTTAGGGACTGACGGTAGACGATCCGGCGAGCTACTCGGTTGTACGGTCGATAACGTACATGTTGCGCTGCGCCGCCGGCACGATGACCATATCCGCGATGTTGACGTGAGGCGGCAGATCGACCACGTAAGCGATCGCATCGGCTACATCTTCGGGGTGGAGCGGCTGGAATCCGCGATAAGTCTCCATGGCCCGGTCCACGTCGCCCTGGAAGCGCACCACTCCGAACTCGGTCTTCACGTATCCCGGATCGATCAGCGACACTTTCACGGGCGTCCCCGACAAGTCGATGCTCATGCCTTCCGACAGGGCGCGTATCGCGTGCTTCGTCGCGGCATAGACATGGCCGCGCGGCGCCACCGCGTGCGCCGCGGTGGAACCGATGTTGATGACGTGCCCGCGGCCGGCGGTAATCATGTGCGGTATGACGGCCCGCGCGACGTAGGCCGCGCCCTTGAAGTTGGTGTCGATATTGACATCCCAATCGTGCGGATCGCCTTCGTGGAAGCGCGCGAACCCGGCGCCCAGCCCGGCATTGTTGACGAGCACGTCCGGTATGCCCGCGGCGGAGAGCAAATCGCTCAGCGCGGTTTCCACCATGCTGCGATCGCGCACGTCCACGACCGCGGTCAGCGCGCGCAGCTCCTCTGCGAGCTGCGCGAGCCGGTCGGCGCGACGCGCCCACAACGCCAGGCGCGCACCCGCGCGGGCTAGGCGGCGCGCCGTCGCCTCGCCAATGCCGGCGGTTGCGCCTGTGATCAGAATGAGCTTGTCCCGGATCATCGCTCAGAAACTCGGTCCAAGGAGAGCCGCGTTCGCGAATATCGGCAGCAGGCCGCGCCACATGGCGCGGAAATTAGGATCGCCGGCAAAGGCTATGACGCGGCCCCGGCCGACGCGTTCGGTCCAGAGGTAGGGCGATCCGGCCAGGCGCGCGGGCACCTCGGGCCATAGATATCCGGCCAGCCGCAGCCGCGGCTCGGGCGCGTAGCTCATGACGGCCTCGCCGTAGCTCACGTCGCGCGGCGCGCGGTAGATGCGATCGGAAAAAACGAGAACCGGCAGCTCGCGCTCGGTCACCCCGATCGTGAGGAAAGAAAGCGTGTCGGACTGTACCCGCACGATCGCGCCCGGCACGTCGGCCGGCAGCGGTGCACCCGGCTGGTCGTCCGCCCGGGTGGTGTCGCGCCGCGCACGCAGCCGTGCGATACCGACCTTCTCATCCGCGAGCCATGCGGTGGCGCCGTCCAGCGTAATCAGCACACCACCATGGCGGACCCAATCGCCCAGCCGGCTGCGGCCGCTTTCGCCCAGCGTGCCGCCGATGGCCGAGCTCGCCGACGGAATGACGACGACATTGAACTCGCCGAGTGCGCCGACCAGCGCATTGATGTCGATGTTGGTGACCGGGTAGCGCATCCGCTGGTCGAACGTGTACCACGTGAAACCGAAGGAGTTGCCATTGATGCCGGGGCCGCCGACCAGTGCAATGCGCGGGACGCGTACGGGCACCACGCTGTTGCTGCCCAGGTCGGTACCTTCATCCACCGCGGCGGATCGCAGCGGCAGGATGGTAGCGCCGGTGGCGGCCGCGTGGGTACGCACCTTCTGATGCACATGGTCGCTATTGGACGCGACGCGCACCAGGAACGCGCCGTGTTGCATGCGCCAGTCACCAACGCGGAACCAGCGTTGTGCCACCGAGACCCGAACGCTGTCGGCCAGCAAGGCGGCGAGCATGCGGACCGAAGCTTCGCTGCCTGGTTCGAACGCGTAGCCGTAGGTGGCCTGCGGGACCACCGACGCGCGCGGCTGCGCGACGGGTGATGCGACTGCTTCCGCACCGCCCGGCAGGCTACTCACCGTCCAGGCGCGGACGCGATGCATGAAGGGAAGCGCCCACGCGGTGACGTCATAGAAGTGACTGCCTTGTGCGGTTTCACGCCGCTCCAGCTCATCGCGAATGAACACCGAGTCGAGCTGTGCTTCGGGCTCGAGCATGACGCGCGCCAATCGCCCCTGCGGCTGTGCGAAGTCAACCAGGTACGATCCGGGCGCCGCGCGAAGGCCGGTCGTCGTCGCGTAAGGCGTAGCGCCCCGCAACTCGGTGACGCTGCGTAACCGCTGCACCTGGATGCCGTTATCGAGCAGCAGCTGCGCGAGTGAGTCGGCCCGACCGGTTTCGTCACGCTCGAAGACGACA
>CBJLQC010000348.1:0-3652 GCA_966424955.1 uncultured bacterium
ATCCACAATTTCACGATCATCGACCGGCCGGGCCGCGTGATCGTGGCGCCCGAGGCGCTGCACCGCTTCTATATCGATCCGCCGCCCAGGCCGGCCTCGCAGCGGCGGGTCGGGGCGACGTGGATGACGCGCGAAGATCGCGAGAACGACATCGCCGATTACGTCGATTATCTGGACTTGCTGGCCAGTGAATTCCTGGCCCAGGCGCCGGCCGCGCGCCTGCGCGTGCTCGGGTTCTCGCAGAGTACGGCCACGGTGCTCAGGTGGGCGGTGCGGGCGACGCGGGTGCCGCAGCACCTGGTCCTGTGGGCCGGCGAGGTGCCCGGCGACGTGGATTGGATGGCCGGCGCCCGCAAACTCGCCCGGACGCGGATTGATGTAGTGCGTGGAGACCGGGACGAATCGCTCACGGAAGCGGATCTGCGAAGAAACCTCCGCACCCTGGACGACGTAAAACTAGCGTACCATCTGCACAGCTTCAGTGGCGGCCATCATCTCGATGACGAGATGCTGCGCCGGCTGGCGTCTCTCTGAGCCGGGCAGGATCTTTTCCCATCCCTCACATTGGAGGAGCAATGCGGGTATTCCGCATTTCCATGCTGTTCGGGCTGGCGCTCGCATCCCAGGCGGCGGCCCAAATGCCGGCGACCGGCGGCGCAGCGTCCATCACACCAACGGATGTGCAGAAGCGCATCCAGTTCCTGGCCAGCGATGAGCTGAAGGGGCGCGATACGCCGAGCCCCGGTCTCGAAAAGGCCGCCGAATACATCGCGCGCGAATTCGCTTCCTTCGGCCTGAAGCCGGCCGGCGATGCGGGCGGTTTCATTCAGCGCTGGTCCTACAAGCAGAGCTCCATTGATGCTTCCGGGCTGGTCGCGGAGCTGCGCGGTCCCACTGCCCGGAAGCTCGTGTATGCCGACGAATTCTTCGTCGTCCCTGCGCAGGCTGTGGACAGCATGAGTGGCGAGCTGGTGTGGGGTGGCGTGGCCGGTGCCGGTCCGGGGCGCGCCGAGTACGCGAAGAACGTCGTCGCCTTCTTCGTGCCGGGTGCCACCATGGACCAGGCGTGGCTGCAGGCGATCCAGAGCGCATTCCTCGCTGCAATGACGGGCGGCGCCCGCGGCTTGTTCCTGATCCTGGATCCCGCCTTCGACAAGGCCGCCGTCGCCAACGTGGTGTCCAACATCGCCGGTGCGGAAGTGCCGCTGTCGGTGCTGGCCGTGCGGTACGATGTCGCGCGCGAGTGGCTGAAGCAGCACAGCATCGACATTGAGCAGGTCCGTCAGTCGGGCCTGGCCACTGCGCTCGGCAAAGCCAGCTTCTCGGTGCGCATTCCGAAGCACAGTACGGAATCGAAGCCGCCCAATGTCGTGGGTATCCTCGAAGGCAGCGATCCCGAGCTGAAGAACAGCTACGTCGTCTATACGGCGCACATGGATCACGTTGGCGTGGGCCGCCCCGATGCGCAGGGCGATTCCATCTACAACGGCGCGGATGATGACGCGTCGGGGACGAGCGCGGTGCTGGAGATTGCGCAGGCATTCGCGGGCATGACGACGAAACCGAAGCGCTCGATCATCTTCGCGCTGGTCAGCGGCGAGGAGAAAGGACTGTACGGCTCGGCGCACTTCGTCAAGAATCCGCCCGTGCCGGCGAAGCAGATGGTCGCCAACATCAACATCGACATGATCGGCCGCAATTCGCCGGACACGACGGTGGCCATCGGGCAGGACTACTCATCGCTCGGCCCGACGATGCAGGCCGTGACCAGGGCGCATCCCGAGCTGAAGCTGACGGTCGCGCCCGACCTCTGGCCGGAAGAAAACCTCTTCGTCCGCAGCGATCACTTCAACTTCGCGAAGGCCGAGATCCCGGCCATCTTCTTCACCAGCGGCTTGCACGAGGATTATCACAAGCCGTCCGACGAGCCGGAGACGATCGACAACGACAAGCTGGCGCGTACGGCCAGGCTGCTGTTCTATCTGGGCGAGGATATTGCAAACAGTGGCCAGGCGCCGACCTGGACCGAGGCCGGGCTGAAAGTCATTCGAGGCAATTAGGGTGAGTGCCTGAGTTCAAGCTCATTGCCGGTGAACATCCGGAGCTGGCGCACTGGCATGGCAACGTCGGCGAAGCGGTAGCGCTCGATCTCGCGGGACCGCTCTCGCACGGCGTCACGACCATCGATGTGTTGTCGTGGAACGTGGCGATCGGGCTCGGGCAGCTCGAAGACGTCGTGGCGAAGGTGAGGGCCGGCTGGTTCGACGGAGAAGTCCGCCGCGCCAGCCGGCCTTTCGTCATCCTCGTCCAGGAAGCGTATCGCTCCGACCTGAGCGTGCCGGAGCGCCTGATGTCACGACATCATGGCGGCAAGGCGCCGAAACGGCCGCGCGCCGATATCGTCGATATCGCCCAGAAACTCGGATTCAATCTCCGCTATGCACCGTCCATGCGTAATGGCCGCCATCGCAGCGATCGCGGCAACGCGATACTCGCGAATGTCGGTATCGCTCACGCGCGTGCCTTTCCGCTCCCGCACGTGCGCCAGCGCCGGGTGGCGGTGGCCGTCGAGCTGAGCGGCCTGCCGTGGCTGACCTTCGTGAGCGCGCACCTCGATACGCGGCGCGCGCGCATCCAGCGCGCATCCGGACGCCGCTTGCAGGCCGGCACGCTGGGCCGGCAGCTGGCGGCCGAGTGGGGCACCGACCAGAGCCTGCTGCTGGGCGCTGACTTCAATTCCTACCGCGGCGACCGCGAGCCGATGTTTCGTGAGCTGCAAGCGGCCGGCTTCCAGCGCCTCGCGCATAGCGGCGCGACTCGCCATACTTTCCACGCGCGTGGCATTCGCATGCTGCTCGATCATTTCCTGCTCCGGAATGCATCCGACAGTATTACCAGCATGCAGGTCACCCGGCTGGACGAGACGTCCGGCGACGCCGGGCGTTACATTTTCGGCTCGGACCATCACCCACTGCTCGCTCGCGTCGAGCTCGCGCCGCGCAGCCGGCGCATTAAACGCACAGGAGAATGAAATGGCAAACCGCACGGCCGCCTTCGATACTTCTGCCGGCCGCTTCCAGGTCGAGCTTTTCGAGGACAAGGCACCTGTCACCACGAAGAACTTCATCGATCTCGCGCAAAAAGGCTTTTACAACGGCACGATCTTCCACCGCGTCATCGACGGTTTCATGATCCAGGGCGGCGACCCGACCGGCACTGGACGCGGCGGCCCGGGCTACACCATCAAGGATGAATTCCACAAAGAGCTGAAGCACGCCGAGCCGGGATTGTTGTCGATGGCAAACGCCGGCCCCAATACCGGCGGCTCGCAGTTCTTCATCACCCTGGCCGCCACACCGTGGCTGGACAACAAACACGCGATCTTCGGGAAGGTGACCGAGGGCTTCGACGTCGTACAGAAGATCGGCAGCACGCGAACCGGCGCCGGTGACCGGCCGAGCACCGACCAGACCATCAACAGCATTACGATTTCCTGACACCCGGAGTAGAGAGTGGCGTCGGGCATCGCAGAGGAGGTCGTTCGCCTAGCGCCGCGGGCTGGCGAATGGGAGCGTGGTTAGCCACGCGTGAGTTGTTGAGGAGCGGGTTCGCGGGCGCGGGCGCGGCGCCGGATGCGGATAGCGGGAGAAAA
>CBJLQC010000349.1:0-3652 GCA_966424955.1 uncultured bacterium
CACGGCAGCCACCTGGTTTTGTCATCGGCCGGGATGCGTGCCTTAGGCGGCAGCTCTTCGGCCGGCTCGCCGATGTGCACGATGGCGACGACGCGCTCGTCCCGCGCCGCGCCGATCAGCGCGCGAAACTGCGGGTCTTCCATGATCCTGCCCGTGTGCACCTTGGAGCCCAGCCCCATCGAGGTCGCCATCAGCAGCATGTTCTGGATCGCCATATAGACCGCCGCGTAATCCTCCTCCGCGCGTGCCGGATCGGCATCCCACTTCTGGGTAACGGCGACCACGCCCGGCACCGCCGCGGTTTCTTCGATGATCTTGTCCCGCTTCGCGCTCACTTCCGAGTTCGCCTCACCCGTCAGCTTGTTGTCAGCCTTGATCTCCGCGTATTTCCGGCGCGCGCGCGGCCCCAGCACCACGAACCCCCAGGGCTGCGTCAGCTTGTGATTGGGCGCGAGCACGGCCGCCTCCAGCATGGCCTTGATCTCTTCCGGCGCGACGGGCCGCGCCGTGAATCGCTTGTGCGACCGGCGCTGCCGGATGGTGTTGAACAAGCTCATCAGTCGGCGCTGACTTCCATGGGCTGGCGTGGTGACGGGCGCCGCGCACCGTGGCGCCGCTCCCATTGATCCCGGGCACCCGCGTCCTGCAGCGCACGCCAGACCCTGGGCGGCGCGAAGGGTAGCTCGTCCAGGCGAATGCCGACCGCATCGAAAATGGCGTTCGCGATCGCCGGGATCGACGAGTGCAGCGGCCCTTCGCCCGCTTCCTTCGCGCCGTACGGTCCTTCGGGATCGATGCTTTCGACGATGTACGACTGCATCTCCGGCGTGTCCAGCGATGTCGGAATGCGGTAGTCGAGCAGCGACGGCGCATTGTGCAGCCCGGCGCGCCCGTGCTCCCCGTCCTTGAAGATCTGCTGCTCCATGAGGGCTTCGGCGAAACCCATGTAGGTCGAGCCTTCGATCTGCCCTTCGACCAGCACCGGATTGAGCGCGCGCCCGCAGTCGTGCGCGATCCACATCTTGTCGACGTTCACGAATCCGGTTTCGACGTCGACACTCACTTCCGCGATGTGCGCGGTGAACGAATACGCCGGCGACGCGCCGATTGTCCCGCCGCGGTACTCACCGTGCACGTCCTTGGGGGTGTTGTACCAGCCGACCGAGCCGAGCGTACCCAGCTTCGCTTCCGCGATGTTGAACGCTTCCGAGATGGGCAGCTTGCGCTCCGTGTCCTGCGCATCGAAGGCCCAGCCGCCGGCCAGCAGCACGCGCTGCGGCGGCACCTGCCACGCCTCGCCCACCGCCTGCTGCACCTGCACGCGCAGCTTGCGCGCCGCATCGATGCAGGCGTTGCCGACCATGAAGGTCTCGCGCGAGGAGTAGGCACCCAGGTCGACCGGGACGATGTCGGTATCGGCGGAAAGCACGCGCACGTACTCGACCGGCACGCCCAGCTCTTCGGCCGCGATGTACGCGACGACGCTGTCCGATCCCTGTCCGATTTCCGATGCGCCGGTCAGCACCAGCACGCGGCCGCTGCGCTCCACCTGCATCTGGATGGATGCCTGCGGCATCTCATTGGGATAGATCGGATAGTTGGTGCCGGAAATGTAACACGAGCCGGCCACGCCCAGTCCGCGGCCGTACGGCAGCTTGCGGTAGCGGCGCTGCCAGTCACTCGCTTTCTCGACGGCATCCAGGCAACCGAGGAAACCATTCGACGTGACCCGCAGCTCGTTGATGGTGCGCTGCTGCTCGCCCAGGAAGTTGCGGCGCCGCAGCTCGATCGGATCGATGTCGAGGGCTTCGGCCAGCTTGTCGAGCTGTACTTCGAACGCGAAACGTGGCTGCACGCTGCCGTGCCCGCGTTTCGGCCCGCACGCCGGCTTGTTGGTGTACATGCGATGCGTATCGAACCGGTACGACTCGAACTTGTAGGGCGCGGTCAGCAGCTGCCCGGAGTAGTAGGCCGTGACCAATCCAAACGAGGCGTACGCGCCGCCATCGGCGAGGATCTTGCCATCCACCGCCTTGATCTTGCCGCTGCGGTCGGCCCCCAGCTGGTACCGCAGTTTCATGGGATGCCGCCCGCGGTGCGCGTAGAACACTTCTTCGCGCGTGTACAGGAGCTTGACCGGTCGCCCGGTCTTCATGGCGAGCTTCGCTACGCAGAACTCGAGGTCGAACGGCTCTGATTTGCCGCCGAACGCGCCACCGACCACGGGCTGGATCACCCGAATGCGCGCGACGTCGAGGTCGAGCACGCGCGCCAGCTCGCGATGCAGGTAGTGCGGCACCTGCGTCGCCGACCAGACGGTCAGCTTGCCCAGCGGATCGTAGTAGCCAATCGCGCAATGCGGCTCGATCGGCGTGTGCGTAGTCCCCTCGAAGAAATAGTCGCCCTGGATGACGACGTCGCTGTCGGCAAGCAGCCGGTCCACATCACCAAACTCGAGGTGCACGTGCTTGGTAATGTTGCCGTTCCGCCCGGGCTTGCCGGCCGCGTGGATCGTCTCGCGATCGCCCGGCGCGAGCGCCGCCTCGGGCGTCAGGAACGGCTCCAGCACCTCGTATTCGACGTGGATCAGATCGAGTGCCGCGATCGCCGTTTCTTCATCGACGGCGGCAACGGCGGCTACCGCATCGCCAATGTAGCGGACCTTGTCGACGCAAAGCGGATACTCATCGCGCGTCCAGGGGATGATCCCGTATGCAACCGGCATCTCCTGGCCGGTCACGACGGCGTGCACACCGTTTAGTGCTTCCGCCGATGCCGTATCGATCGAGAGAATGCGGGCGTGCGGGTGCGGCGAGCGCAGGATCTTTGCGTGCAACAGCCCCGGCAGCGTGATGTCATCCGTGTAGACGGCGGCGCCCGTTACTTTGCCGACGCTGTTGACTTTGCGGAGGCGGCGGCCAATTACCGCGAATTCGTTTTGGACCAGCTTGTCGAGGCGGTCCGGGGAGAGGGCGAGGGACTTTTGCTTGTCGCGGAGTTCTTCGGGACGCATGGATTGAAATTAACATTAGACGGCGTATGAGGAACTAGGGGGAGGCCGAGGAACTAAGAACTTGGGGCAGGGTCAAGGGATAGGTGGAGGGGGAGGTGGGGGCGGCTGCTGGTCGTCATCCTTCCTTTTCGGGCTGCCGTTTGGGTCGAAACGGCGAATCAGAGCCGCCAGCATGCGCGCCGTCTCATCCAATGGTTGCAGCAGCGCTTCAATTTCCTCGCTGGCGAGGTATCTACTCGCGACGGCCGATTCCCAATTCATTGCCGCTTCCTCGGCCTCGCGTTTAGCTACGCGATAACGGTCGGCTTTGACGCGCGGCCGATCCTCTCTCGCGCCCTCAGCGATGTTGCTCGCGATGGAGTTGCCATTCCGCTTGAGCTGATTGTGCAGATCCACGTCAACCAATTTGATGCGAACAAGAAGCGGTGCCGCGAGCGCGCGGTAGCGAAGTACCTTCTGATAAACAAGCAACCGCCGATATTCAAAAGCCATGCGGCAGAATTAATCCGCCGCGTGGGGCAAGCAAATGGCATGGTGAGACGCGCCGTGCCCCTACCCCTATCCCTATCCCTCCCCCCTGGTTCCCAGTTCCTCGGCCTCCCCCTATCCCTCGTCCGTAAGAAAACGCGCCGTTCAATC
>CBJLQC010000350.1:0-3643 GCA_966424955.1 uncultured bacterium
GGCGTAGTCGATCTGGCCGGACCTGTCGACCTGACGGCGAACATCGCCGGATACGAAGGGCTGTGCCGCGATGCGGTGATCACCGGACTGCTCGGCGGCACGCCGGCGAGCGTGCCGGAGCGCTACGCGCACGCGTCGGCGACGCGGCTGGTGCCCCTCGGGCTGCCCCAGGTACTGATCATCGGCGAGCATGAAGACTTCGTGCCGCGACCCCTGGCGGAAGCCTACGCGCGCAGTGCCGAGCAGGCCGGAGATCGCGTCCGGCTCATCGTCCTGCCGCGCGCCGGACATTTCGAAATCGCCAGCCCGCGCGCCGCGACATGGCCACACGTGGCAGCGGCCATCCGATCGCTGGTTGACGGGAAATTACCCGTGACGACGACGCCGTCGCGCCCTTGACTACTTGCCGTCCAGCTCCTCTGCCAGCCTGGGCGCATGGAATACATTCCGGATCGTCTCCGGGATCGCGCGCGCGTGGACGGCAACCGCACGCATCACATCAGCGGCGAAAAAGAAGCGGTTTGACGCACCCTCGATGTTGTTGTCGAAGATCACTCCGACGACCTCACCCCTGGTGTTGATGACCGGGCTGCCCGAGTTGCCACCGATGATGTCGTTGGTCGTCACGAAGTTGAGGGGAGTGCTCATGTCGAGGCGCGATCGGGCATCGAGCCAGCGCTGCGGCAATGCGAAATCGCCTTGGTTGTCGAAGTCCGCGCTGCGGGCGAACAGACCGTAGAAGGTGGTTTTGTGCGGCGCGACGGTCCCGTTGTACGGGTACCCCGCGACGACGCCGTCGCTGATGCGCAGTGTCGATGTACCATCCGGCGGTATCGCATCTCCATAGAGGGCATAGATCGTCTGAGTCACCTTTTCGGCATTCGCCGCGATCGCTTCGGTATAGCGCTGCAACTTCTCGGCGAGGGGTGTGAAGCGCTCATTGCTGGCGCGCGCAATCACTACGAAGGGATCGGTCGATTGTTGAACTGCGCGCAGGCCACCGTCGAGCAGCGCGGTGCGGAAGGACGCGTCGTCGAGTCGGGACTGCGCAAGCATCTCGGTAGCGGCTTGCTCAGCTGTGCGGCCGGCAAGGATGGCCAGCAGCAGTGAATCGCGTGCCGGCAGCTCGCGCTGCATCTCGGCGAACCACGCGATCGTGTTGAGGCGTTCGTAGGCAGTGTCGCGAGGCTGCTCGATCAGCCGCTTGATCTCGCCGACGCTGGCCTCGCGGTAAGGCGAGAGCCGCAGGGAATCGGGCAGCTGCGATTGCACGGCAATGCGCACGAGCTGCGAGGCAGTCCACGCGTGATCGGTTGCAGTGAAGCCGTAATAGCGATGCTTCAAGGTAATAGCGCGAGCCGAGTCCGCCGCGGCCGCGATCGAGCGCCGAGCACTGTCGTACTTCGCGGCCAGCTCCGGCCGCGATCGCAGCGCCGCTTGCACGTCTTGTTCGAACGCCCGCTTCGTGGCCATGTACCGTTCATTCTGGAGACCAGCCAGATAGCGGGTCGCGGATTTGAAGCCGTTCTGCGAGCCGAACAGCATGTTGCTGTACTTGCGCCGTTCCGCCGCGCCGCGGGCAGAGAGCAGTTCCAGCACAGAGATTTGACGCTCGTACTGAAGCAGCGCGGTCGGATAAACGACGTCGCGGAAATACTCCATCTGCGCCACGCTGTTCAACCGCCCCGTCGGACCGGGGGTTCCAATAGCAAACACTGCTTCGCCCTCGGTTGCGCCGGTCGCGCTCCATTTCAGAAAGTGCTCGGGCCGATACGGCTGATCGTGGTCGTAGGCGCGCAGCAGCGCGACGTCGATGGCGTATCGGGGGTAGGTAAAATTGTCGGCGTCGCCGCCATAAAACGCGACCTGTTCTTCGGGCACGAATACGAGGCGTACATCGTCGAAACGATGGTAGCGATGTAGCGCGTACCGGCCTCCCTGGTACAGGCCGACGATCTGACAGACCGACCCGTCCTTGGTGCACCGCTCGCGCAGCGAGGCCATTTCCGCGCCGGCGGTCCGACCCTCTGCCCGAGCGGCGGCGATGCGCGCCGTTACATCCTCGATGCCGATGAGCTGGTCGAGGAAGAGACCGGGACACTTCCGCTCTTCGGCCAGGCTGGATGCCGCGAAGCCGGTTTTCATGTAATCCGTATCGGCGGGCGCGACGGTGGAAGCGCAGGAGCGCGCGCAATGATGGTTGGTGAGTATCAGGCCATTTGCCGAAACGAACGATGAAGAACAGCCGGGCCAACGCAATACGGACAACCGCACGTGGTCGAGCCATGAGGGATCGGGCCGGAAGCCGTATCGGTTCTGCCAGTACTCGAGCGGTGGCTTTTCAAACGTCCACATCGAGCCCATTTCCGGGCGGACCGTCGAAGTCAATTGGGCGGTGTGCTGCGCATCCAGCGACGAAGTCGCCAGCATTGACAGCAGCAGCAGGCCGACCGAGCCCGAAATCCGGGCGCGCGATCCGGTAGTCACAGTCGCAACTCTGGGGTGAAGGTGCCTTGCGAGGATTCTGATAGGCAGGAGAGCGAAATGGTTGGAGCCGTGGCTTTCGCGGCCCGCCCTCAATCGGAGCGGCTTGAGGGTTGTCAGCGCGGCTTCTCGATGCAAATTTGCTGGTGCCCCCTGGCAGAGGTGTCCCATGCTCAAGCAGCCTCTCGGACAGGCCGATCTCGTCCTGCTTCCTCCTCCCTACCACGCCGCCGTCCGCACGGCGCCGGCGCACGCCGACCCCGCGCAAAACGATGCGGTCGGGCAGTGGATGCGGGCATCCCTGGATGCGCTCATCCACCTGTTCGAAACCGTCGTGCCGGGCACGCGCGGGTCCGTGCTCCTGCTGGACGATGATGGCGTGACGCTCCGGCACGGCGCGTCGCCCAACCTGCCCGAGGCATACTGTCGTTTGATCGACGGTGAGAAGATCGGTCCGGCGGCGGGCTCGTGCGGTACGGCCGTGTATCGGCGGGAGCGCGTGATCGTGTGCGACATCGCGACCGATCCGCTGTGGGCGAATTACCGCGCGGTGGCCGAGCCCTTTGACCTGGCGGCGTGCTGGTCGACGCCGATCTTCGATTCCGAGGGGACCATCCTCGGCACGTTCGCGATGTACTACAACCATCCGCGCGCGCCTACCGATGAAGACATCGCGCTCACCGAAACCGCGACGCTGCTCTCGGCGAACATCATCAAGCATGCCCGCACGGCGCGGGAGCTGCGCCTAAGTCATGCGCGCCTGCGCGCCGCGCTCGACGCATCCGCAACGTCGACGTGGGAATGGAACATGAAGACCGACGTCGTCGATTGCGATGACGGTCTCTTCCGCCTGTTCGGCGTGGATCCGGCCGCAGCCACGGGCTCCTTCGATCTCTTCGTATCCCGCATTCATGACGATGATCGCGAGCGCGTGATCGCCGCGGCGCGACGCTGCGCGAGCGAAGGCACCGACCTCGACGAGGAGTTCCGCGTCGTGCGCCCCGATGGCTCCATGCGCTGGGTGGTCGATCGCGGCCGTGTGATCTTCGACGGCGATGGCCAACCGCATTACCTGATCGGCGCATGTCTCGACATCACGGAGCGGCGCGTGCGTGAGGAGGAGCGGGAGCGGCTGCTCGAGAGCGAGCGCGAGGCTCGC
>CBJLQC010000351.1:0-3632 GCA_966424955.1 uncultured bacterium
CTGCTCCGGCTACCCGGATTGCAAGACCACGGAATCGCTCGACAAACGCGAGCGTGCCGAGCCCAGGCCGCTCGGCATTCCCTGTCCACTCGATGGGGGCGAGCTGGTCGAGCGCGAGGGGCGCTTCGGACCGTTCATCGCGTGCAGTAACTACCCGACCTGCAAGTACACGCAGCCCAAGACGATTCCCGGGCTGAAATGCCCGAAATGCGGCGAAGGCGAAATCGGCGAGAAGCGGACCCGCAAAGGGAAGCCGTTCTGGGGCTGCACACGCTATCCCGATTGCGACTGGTCGAGCTGGGATCGTCCGACCGTCGGCCCCTGCCCGTCTTGCCATTCGCCGCTGCTCGTCGACAAGCGAACCAAGGCGCGCGGTGAATTCCTGAAGTGCCCGCAATGCAACAACGAGTTCACGCGCGACGAGAGCGGGGCCCTGGAGTTCGCGGCCATGGCCAGCTCGCCGGAAGCGGCGCCCGCGATTCGCGATTTCATCAAGAAGAAGTCGGCTGCGCCGAAGAAGGGCGCTGCCGCGAAGAAGGGCGCTGCCGCGAAGAAGGGCGCTGCCGCGAGCAAGCCCGCACCCGCTAAAAAAGCAGCTGCGAAGAAGGCTCCCGTGAAGAAGGCGGCCGTCAAGAAAGCCACTCCTGCCAGGAAGAGTGTGGCGAAAAAGTCAGCCCCGGCCAAGCGCACGGCCGCCAAGAAAGCGAATTCGAGGAAAGCCGCAAAGCACGCAAAGAAAAGATAGTTTCACCACGAAGACACGAAGAACGCGAATGTTGAACCGTGGAGACGCGGCGAATGCGAACAGTCTCCGTGCACGACTCCGCAGTTACAATCAAATTCGGGATTTGAAATAAACGGCAGGATGTCGTGCGCCGGATGGCTGCACTCACATTCCCCATAGCTGCGATAACGTTCGGCTAAGGCCTTCTTCGTGTTCTTCGTGTCTTCGCGGTGAAAAAAATGTGGACGTACAGAAGAAACGGGATGAAGAAGGACGTCGAGGTCGTCGGTGGTGGACTGGCCGGCTGCGAAGCCGCCTGGCAGCTGGCCGAGCGTGGCCACCATGTCACGCTGGTCGAGATGCGACCGATCCGGCAGACACCGGCGCACCAGACGGACGGACTCGCCGAGCTGGTTTGCACCAATTCCTTCAAGAGCGAAGATGTCGGCAACGCGCACGGGCTGCTCAAGGCCGAAATGCGGGCGCTCGGCTCGATCCTCTTGCGGGCCGCCGACGAAACAAAGGTCGCGGCGGGCACCGCCCTGGCTGTCGATCGGCATCGGTTCTCGGCTCTGCTCGGTGAGCTGATCGCGCACCATCCCAACATCACCATCGAGCGACGCGAAGTCACACAGATCCCGGACGGACCCGCCGTGCTGGCCACCGGCCCGCTCACTTCCGATGCGCTGACGCAATCCGTGCAGGCGCTCCTGGGTGACGACGGCCTCGCCTTCTACGACTCGATCGCGCCCATCGTCGCACACGAGTCCATCAACCTGGAAGTGGCTTACTACGCTTCCCGCTGGGGGAAGGGCACTGGCGACGATTACCTCAACTGCCCGCTCTCGCGTGACGAATACGCGGCCTTCCTGGCTGCCTTGCGCGCCGCCGACGTCTATCACGGCTACGATTGGGAAAACATCCCGTACTTCGAGGGATGCCTTCCCATCGAGGTCATGGCGGCACGCGGGGATGACACGTTGCGGTTCGGACCGATGAAGCCGGTTGGGTTACGCGATCCGCGGACCGGCCTGCGCCCGCACGCCGTCGTGCAGCTGCGTCGAGAAGATGCAGCCGGTCAGATGTGGAATATGGTGGGATTCCAGACGCGGCTGCGCACCGGCGAGCAGCGTCGCGTCTTCCGGATGATCCCCGGCCTGGAAAACGCCGAGTTCCTGCGCATGGGCTCGATCCATCGCAATACGTATCTCAACTTCCCGCAACGGCTGAGCTACTACGGCGCGCCTCCCACCCGCCCCGACATCATCTTCGCGGGACAGCTGACCGGCGTGGAAGGCTACACCGAATCCGCGGCATCCGGCATCCTCGCCGGCATCAACATGGATCGTCTGCTGCGCGGCGAACCTGCCGTGGTGCCGCCCGCAACCACCATGCTGGGCGGACTCTTTCGTTATTTGCGCGAGTCGCCGCCCGCGCAGTTCCAGCCGATGAACTCCAACTTCGGACTGCTCGATCCGCTCGCTGAGTATGTGCGAGACAAGGGGCTGCGTCGCGAGAAAACCATTGCGCGTGCGCGCGCCGACTTTGAGAATTGGATGCGCGAACATGACGTCGGCATCGAATCGAGCATCCATTAACGTTTTTCTGCGCGAGCTGGCCGACGGCCGCCAGCTCAGCGCACACACCGTCGCCGCCTACCAGCGCGATCTCGGTGAGCTCGCCGATTTCCTGGATACCTACTTCCAGTCCGAAGACTGGCCGTGGTCGCGCATCGACCGTAACGCGCTGCGTCGCTTTCTCGGCCACATGGCACAACAGCAGCTGGCCCGGCGCACGATCGCCCGCCGGCTCTCCGCTGTCCGCACCTTCTTTCGTTTCCTGCATCGCGAAGATCTGGTGCAAGCCAATGCCGCGCGAACGGTACGCTCGCCCAAGCTCGAGAAATCACTGCCGCAGTGGCTTTCGCGCGGCGACGCCGAGAAGGTTTTTGCCGTCGTCGAGAACCGCGCCCCAGAAGGCGGCCTGCGCGGCACACGCGACCTGGCGATCATCGAGCTGTTCTACGCCACCGGGATGCGGCTCAGTGAATTGCACGGGCTGAACATGGATGACCTGGACCTGATCGGTGAACAGGTCAAAGTCCGCGGCAAGGGTCGCAAGGAACGCATCATTCCGCTCGGCACGGCGGCCGTCGCGGCTCTGCGCAGGTACGAGGTGCGCCGCAGCGAGGTCGCGCGCGGCGATCGCACCGCGGTTTTCCTCAACCCGAACGGCAAGCGACTGTCGCGCCGCAGCATCCAGGACATCGTTCGTAAGGCCGTGGAATCCGGCGCCCGCGAATCGGGCGTTTCACCCCACGCGCTCCGGCACTCGTTTGCCACCCACCTGCTCGACGCCGGCGCCGATCTCATGGCCGTGAAGGAGCTGCTCGGCCACGCCTCCCTCAGTACAACCTCCATTTACACGCACACCAGCAAGGAACGCCTCAAGAAGGTCTACCAGCAGGCGCACCCCAGGGCCTGAACGGCAAAAGGCCAACGAGTACGGCGTACGCTTAAATGGCGAGCCAACCCCTATACGCCACCGGGGTATACCGAACCGGTGGTTGTGGAGTACTCGTTGCGCTCTTTTCGTTGCGAAGTACTCGTGGGGCCTTAAGTTCTGCCAATTCGACACGAAACCGAGGAGTCAGGTTGAGTCATACCGATCAGAAGGTGTACGCGACGACCATCGTCGCGGTGAAGCATAACGGCCAGGTCGCACTGGGTGGGGACGGCCAGGTCACGATGGGCGATACGGTGGTAAAGGCAACCGCGCAGAAGGTCAGGAAACTGCACAACGGAAGGATACTGGCCGGCTTTGCCGGGTCGGTCGCGGATGCTTTTTCGCTGTTTGAGAAGTTCGAGGAGAAGCTGGAGCGTTACCCGGGCAATCTCTCACGGGCGTG
>CBJLQC010000352.1:0-3623 GCA_966424955.1 uncultured bacterium
CTCGTGCTCGCCATCGTCGTCCTGATGCAGCCCGCCCATCTCGCCTCGCCGGCACAGGGGCTCGAGTTCATTTACCGACCCGACTTCTCGCGTGTGGATGAGGCGAGCGTGTGGCTGGCATCCGCCGGGCAGATCTTTTTCACGCTCTCGGTGGGCATGGGCAGCTTGCAGGCCTATGCATCCTACCTTTCGCGCAAGGATGACATTGCGCTGAACGGCATCGCCACGGCGGCTACCAACGAGACGGCCGAGGTGGTGCTGGGCGGCAGCATCGCCATTCCGGCGGCCGTCACCTTCTTCGGCGTGGCCGGCGCCATGGCCATCGCGCAGTCCGGCTCCTTCAACCTCGGCTTCGCGACGATGCCCGTGGTCTTCCAGCAGCTGCCGCTGGGCAATGTGCTCGGCTTCATGTGGTTCGCCCTGCTGTTCTTTGCCGGCATTACCTCGTCGGTCGCAATGCTCACGCCGATCACGGCATTCTTCCGCGAAGAGTTCGGCTTCCGGCGCGAGCCGGTCGCCTGGACGCTGGGGGCCATATGTTTCCTCTTCGGCCTGATGCACATCGTATGGCTGCAATACGGCTTCCTGGATGAGTGGGATTACTGGGCGGGTACCTTCGGGCTCGTCGTACTGGCGACCATCGAAGTCATCCTTTTCGTCTGGGTGTACAAGCCCGAGAACATGTGGCGCGAGCTGCACGAAGGTGCGGACATCCGTATTCCGCAGATCTTCAAGTTCATCATGACCTTTGTCACGCCCGTCTACCTGCTCTTCATCCTGGTGTGGTGGGGTGCTGCCGATGCGCTACCCATTCTGCGCATGGACAAGTCGGCCGGCGGCGGCAACCTGACGCCGGAGATGGAGCCGTACATTCTGGCGTCGCGCGGCGTGATCGTACTGTTCGCGATCGTGTTCGTAGTGCTGGTCCGGGTGGCGTGGAAACGCAATCGCTATGACGACCGCAAAGGCTTCGCGCTGGTCGATCACAGCGGGGAAGGAGTGGTGGTATGAGTACCGGCGCCCTCGTATTCATGCTGGTGAGCTGGATCTTTGTGCTCGGCCTGACGTTCTGGAGTTTCGGACGCGTGCTGAAGAAGCAGAAGCATCACGATCCCGATTCGATCGGCCCGGCCGGGCCGCCGGTGCCGGGCACGCAGGAAGGCCGGTTCCCGCCGCCCAGCGATCATTGATGGTTATGCCGCGAGCCCTGCCGGTTTCCGGCAGGGCTTTTCGGTACTGCCCGCAAGCGGTTATTTTTCCAGTTCGGGCCCGTAGCTCAGTCGGTTAGAGCACGCGACTCATAATCGCTAGGTCCTGGGTTCGAGTCCCAGCGGGCCCACATTCAGAGAGGTCGAGGAGCAATCCGCGACCTCTTCGCCTTTCCTCCGGAAATATCAAGTGACGACCGTCGTTCTGACTCTGATCATCGCCAACTGCGCCACGTTCGTGCTTCAGAACGCGGTGCCCGGGCTTACGCAGGAGCTCGCCTACGTGCCCGCGCTCGCGCTCGTGCGCCCGTGGACGATCCTCACGGCCATGTTCGCGCACGGCGGCATCATGCATCTCTTCTTCAACATGCTGGGGTTGTACTTCTTCGGGTCGGCTGTCGAAAGCCGCCTGGGCGCCAGGCGCTTTGCCATTTTGTATTTCGTCAGCGGCTTCACGGGTGCGCTGGCGTCCACGGTGCTGCCGCATACACCCATCATAGGCGCATCGGCGGGCGTGTTCGGGGTCATGTTCGCCTTCGCCAAATTCTGGCCGGACACGCCCATTTACATCTGGGCTGTATTCCCAGTGCCGGCCCGCATCCTCGTGATCGTCACGACCGTACTGGCGTTGTTCAGTGGCCTGAGCGGCGCCCGTGATGGGATCGCGCATTTTGCTCATCTGGGCGGCTACGCCGGCGCCTGGCTGTATTTGCGCCGCGGTCAGCGCGCTGGTCTTGCCTTCAAGCGGAAGGCGACCGGCCCCGCGCGCGCGGCCACCGATCGACTGGACCGGTGGCAGAGTATCGATCTCGGCACCGTCCATCCGGCCAACCGCAGCGAAGTCAGCCGGCTGATGGAGCAGGCGCGCGCCCGTGGTATTCGTTCGCTGACGCCGCAGGAGCAGATGTTCCTCGCGGGGTTCGTTCCCTCCGACCCGCCCAAATGATATTGTGGTGCACATGAAGCGCACGAGGATCGAAGTTGCCCCGGCCGCGACCGGATGGATCGTCACTCGTCAGGGTTTCGGGCGCGACAGTACACACCTCACGAAGGAAGCGGCGACCAGGCGCGCGGTAAAGCTCGCCCGCGATAAGCAACCCAGCGAGCTGACGATCCGGAGAAGCGACGGTTCGATCCAGGAGACGCGCAATTACGGCAGCGGCATCACGAAGATCCTCAAGCTCTAGTTCGCAAGAGAGCGCGAGCCAAGGTTCTCGCGCTGGAATCCGACGCCGATGAAGAAACTGCTTCCGATCGTCATCTGGGGTGCCGTCGCCATGCTCGGCGCCATCGCCTTCGGCTTCCTGGCGTTGAAGCGAGGCGAGACGGTCAACGCGGCGTGGCTGTTGACCGCGGCGGTCTGTACCTACGCCGTCGGTTATCGCTTTTACTCGCGCTTCCTCGCCACCCGGGTGTTTGCCCTCGACAACACACGCGCGACGCCGGCCGAACGGCTCGACAATCACCGTGACTTCGTCCCCACCAACAAGTGGGTGCTGTTCGGCCATCACTTCGCCGCGATTGCGGGCGCCGGGCCACTGGTCGGGCCCGTGCTGGCTGCCCAGTTCGGATTCCTGCCCGGCACGCTCTGGCTAATCATCGGCGTGGTGCTGGGCGGCGCCGTGCAGGATTTCATCATCCTGGCGGCATCCATGCGCCGTGACGGCAAGTCACTCGGCCAGATGGCGCGCGAGGAGATCAACAGCGTGGCGGGCATGCTGGCCATGATCGCCGTGCTGTTCATCATGGTGATCCTGCTCGCGGTGCTGGCGCTCATCGTCGTCAATGCGCTGCGCGACAGCTCGTGGGGATTGTTCACCATCGCCTGCACCATACCGATTGCTCTGCTGATGGGGTGGTGGCTGCACGTTTTCCGCCCCGGCAAAGTCGGCGAAGCCAGCCTCATCGGCTTGGTGCTCGTGCTCTTCGCGGTGGCGGCGGGCGGCTGGGTTGCCGAATCGCCGACGTGGTCGCGCTGGTTCACGGCCTCCGCCACCAACATTGCGTTCATGATGATGGCGTACGGCTTCATAGCGTCGGTGCTGCCGGTTTGGGTGCTGCTCTGTCCGCGCGACTATCTGTCTACGTTTCTCAAGATCGGCACCATCATGGTGCTCGGCGTGGGCATCCTGATCGCGCTGCCGCCGCTCAGGATGCCCGCGCTCACGCAGTTCGTCTCCGGGACCGGCCCCGTGTTCGCCGGCAAGCTGTTCCCCTTCGCCTTCATTACCATCGCATGCGGCGCGATCAGCGGCTTCCACGCCCTGGTGGCATCGGGCACGACACCCAAGATGGTCTCGCGCGAGACGGATGCGCGCATACGACGCGGGCACGTCGTACACGCCGGACTACCTCGCGCCAGAGCAGGCCGTGGGCATGGACCCGGTGGCCTTCACCCGGGCGCTGGGCCGGGCC
>CBJLQC010000353.1:0-3620 GCA_966424955.1 uncultured bacterium
GCTATCCGCAGAAACCGCGACGAGGGCTTCCGAGCTGGAAGCCCTCTACCGCTCACCCGCGTGGACCTGGCGTCGCTGAGCTCAGCCGAACATCCACATCACCAGCCATGCCGCGATCAGCATTGCCGCGATATCCGCGGTGAGACCCGCATGGAGCGCGTGGCGCGTGTTCTTGATGTTGACGGCGCCGAAGTAAACGGCGATGACGTAGAAGGTCGTCTCGGTCGAGCCGAACATCACCGACGCCATTTTCACGAAGATCGAGTCCTCACCGAACTCCTTGACCATATCCACCACGAGGCCGGCCGAGCCGGACCCGGTCAATGGCCGCATGATGACCATGGGCAGCAGCTCGGCCGGAATACCGACGAGCGAGAGGACCGGATTGAGCACCCTGGTGAGGACATCCATGCCGCCGCTGGCGCGGAACATGGCAATGGCAAACAGGATCGCGACCAGGTACGGGATGATCCGCACCGCGACGTTGAAGCCATCCTTCGCGCCTTCCACGAAGCTTTCGTAAACCGGAACGCGCTTGTACAGACCGTACAGGGGGAAGCCGACCAGAATGAGCGGGATGATCAGGACGGCCATGACGCTCATGACATTGCGCAATGTCTCCATGATCACACCCCCTCCGGCGAGTCGCTCGGCGGAGCCGGCAACGGATGGTTGGCCGGATCCGAGGCGCGCATGCGCGGCAGCTTCCCGAAAAGGATGGCCGCAGCGATGCCGATGATCAGCGAGAGGAGCGTCACGATCCAGATGGGTACGATCAGCTCGTTGACCTGCAAGCCCAGGATCGCGATCAGTAATACCGGCGGCATGAGCTGCACGCTGGCGGTATTCATGGCCAGCAGCATGACCATGGAGTTGGTGGCCGTGTCTTTCGTCGAATTGAGTTTCTGCATCTCCTCCATGGCCTTGATCCCGAAGGGTGTGGCGGCATTACCCAGTCCGAAGACGTTCGCCGTGAGGTTCAGCGCGATCATGCCGAGCGCCGGATGGTCCTCCGGGATTTCGGGGAAGAGGGGACGGAGAATCGGACGGGTGATACGCACCAGCGCGTAGATGACGCCGGCTTCCTCGGCGATCTTGAGCATGCCCAGGAACAGGGCGAGGACGCCGATCAGGCCGAGGGCGATTTCCGCGGCGGTCTCGGCGAAATCGAGGGCGGCGGCGGCAATCGCGTTCATCTTGAGAAAGCGGACCGGCTCGAAGACGACCGCCGCCGCGGCGGTCGGCGGCAGCGCGCCGCGCGCGGGGTCGACCCGCGTGAAGCCTTGCAGCCTGCCCTGCAGCTCGTCATCACGGGATTTCGATACCGTGGCGATCGTCGCCAGCGGCTCAGGCAGCGCGTTCGATGAATCGAACCGCAGCTGAGCGCCGCGCTGCGTCAGACGCAGGTAGCCGGTATACGCCGTGTCCAGCTTCGCGCCGGTGCCGTAGAACTGTGCGTATTGCAGGGAGTCCAGCCGCACGCGGACCGGCACGCTGCGCGCCGCGGGGTCGTAGCCTTCGGGAAACGTCAGCTGTACCGGCAGCGGCTGGTCGTTGCGGTACTTGTCCTTGTTGAGGTCGCTGAGATCGTTGCCGAGGGCAAACAGGAAGCTGGAAATGATCAGTACTGCCCAGATCCAATTGAGCATCGGTCCTCACTGTGGATACAAGGGGCGAAGCGAACAGGAAATTCTCATGCCGCTTCGCGAATGGGAATAGGCCGGCCACGTACTTGCGCCGGCTGGCACGTTTCGTTCAGCTTCCCAGCCGCGATCTGGAGGAGGTCGGTGATGACGTGGAGTGCCTCGAGGTGGGCAGGCGCGGCTGCGATCCTGGCCGCGGCATGCGGTGGCGGCGCGGCGGGTGGCAGTGGAGGTACCGTCACGGTCGGGATGCCGGCCGATTTTCAGCCGCTCAACTCGATCACGGCCGGTGACCAGTACACCGTCGAGCTGATCAACTACGCGCTGTTCACCCCGCTCATTCAATACGATGAAAAACTCGGTGTGCGGCCGTACCTGGCCGAGAGCTGGGACCTCACCGCCAACGATGTCACCTTCAGACTGAGACGCGACGTCCAATGGCATGATGGCCGGCCGGTGACCGCGGAAGATGTCGCATTCACCTTCGAGGCAGCCAAGGATCCGGCGGCGGGCTCGCTGATTGGCTCGGCGTATCTGCCGCAGGTGCGTAGCGCGGAAGTGGTGGACAGCTATACCGTGAAGTTCACCTTCGTGCAGCCGCACGCGCAGGCGCTGGAAGATTTCTGGTGGGCGCCCATGCCTAAGCATCTGCTGCAGAACGTGTCCGCCGCCGAGCTGCGCAACGCGCCTTTCAACCGTCAGCCGGTGGGCAGCGGACCCTACAAGTTCGCGCAATGGCAGGCCAACCAGCGCCTGATCATCGAGCGCAATCCCGCCTTTCCGGCGGCCCTGGGTGGAGCGCCACATATCGAGCGGGTGGTCTTCCGCGTGATTCCCGAAGCATCCACGATGCTCACCGAGCTGACCACCGGCGGCGTGCAAGTGGACGTGCCACTGCCGCCCGACCAGGTGGCGCAGGCGCAGCAGAACGATCAGCTGCAGGTATTCGCGTTTCCCGGCAAGACGGTCAATTACATCGGCTGGAACAACCGCCGGGCCCCATTCAACTCCGCTCGTGTGCGTCGCGCGCTGGGCATGGCGGTGAACCGGCAGGAGATCATCGATGCGCTGCTGTTCGGGCAGGGCACGCCGGCCAGCAGCACGGTGCCGCCCTGGCACCCGCTTTTCCCGAAGGACGCTCCGGCGCCGGTGTTTGATGTCGCGGCCGCGACGCGGCTGCTCGAGCAGGAAGGGTGGCGTGATCGTAATGGCGATGGCATCCGCGAAAAGAACGGCCGCCCGCTCCGCTTTACATTGATGACGAGCGACCGCGCGCTGAATCGTTCGGTCGCGGAGGTGCTGCAGAGCCAGTTCAGGAAAGTCGGCGCTGATGCGCAGCTTCGCGTTCTCGAGTTCCAGACCATGCTGGCGCAGCACAAGAGCCGTGATTTCGATGCGGTCTTCACGAGCTGGGTGCTGGACAACTTCCAGATGGCCTCGGCGCCGGCCGCGCTCTTTCATTCGCGACTGGCGGATGTCGAACAATCCACCAATCGCAGTGCCGTCAGCATTCCGGCACTCGACCGCCTCATCGATCAGGCGGCCGCGGCTACCGATGTCGAGCAGGCACGCCCCGTGTGGCGGCGGATGACGGATGTGCTCGAGCGCGAGCAGCCCGTCACATTCGTGTACTGGCTCAACGAAACGGCCGCCGCGCGCAAATCCATCGGCAACGTGGTGATGGATCAGCGCGGTGAGCTGGTCAGCATCGCGCAGTGGACCGCGGGCAACCGCTGAGCGATGGGATCCTTCATTCTACGCCGGCTGCTCGGTGCGATTCCGCTCCTGCTCGGGGTGGCCACCCTGATCTTCTTCGTGCTGGCGCTCGCGCCCGGCGATCCGACCGCCGCCTATTTCAACCCGAACATGCCGGCCGAAGTCCTCGACCAGATCCGCCGTAACTTCGGCCTCGACCAGCCCGTTCACGGCGTCGACCGTGATCCCGCACAGCGGCGCGTCGCCGCGCACGATCACGAG
>CBJLQC010000354.1:0-3614 GCA_966424955.1 uncultured bacterium
TTACTCTTACTCTTACTCTTACCCTTACTCTCAACTCAACACTCGCCACTCGAGCTCGCCGCATGTACCAGCAAGGGCGCAGGGAGAGTAAGGGTAAGAGTAAGAGTAAGGGTAAGGGTTTTTTTGCTGCTGTCTTTTGCTCAAGCAATTCGGCGTTGTGGATATTCCATGTCATGCCCGCCACATTATCCCGCGCAGTCTCCCCTCCTCCCGCCCACCCCAACGTGAAAGGACGGTCATATGCTCACGCAATTCCAGAAGCAGAAACTGCCGCGCCTTTTCCAGCTCCACGATCTGGATGACGACGGTGTGATCACTCGCGACGATTTCGAGGAGTACGCACGGCGCATCGCGAGCACGCGCGGGTGGAACACGAATTCCGGCCAGGCGGCGGAGCTGCGCAGCGGATTCATGACTTTCTGGGAGGGTCTCGAAGCGGGCGCGCACGCGCGTGGCGCGCAGCAGGTCAGCAAAGAAGACTGGTTCGACTACTGGGATCGCATTCTCACCACGCCGGGCATGTACGACCAGGTGATCGAGCCCATTGCGCGTCTGGTGTTCACGATCCTGGATCATGACGGCGATGGCGCGGTGACGGAATCCGAATATGCCGAAACCTTCCGCAAAGGCGGCCTGGCCGAGGCTGATGCGATGCCTGCTTTCGCGCGGCTGGACCAGAATCACGACGGTCGCCTCTCGATCGCCGAAATTCAGAAGCTGCTCGACCAGTATTTTCGGAGTAACGATCCAGCTGAGCCGGGCAATGCGTTTTTCGGAATCGTGAAACCGGATATCCCGGCGTAGCGGCCCGTAGCTGCACCCGGTGGTGAGGGCCCGCGCTCGCGCTCGCCCTCACCACCGCCCGCTTCTCGCTGCTGCGGGATCCGCCGGTGTTGGGCTTACCGGCTGCGATCGGTCATGCGCTGCGCGATGAGCCGGTCGATCGAAAACGCGCCCGCGCCGGTGAGCGCGAGGGCGACGGCCGCGGCGCAGAGCAGCAGCTCGAACTCCATGCCGTCGGGCGCGAAGAAGCCACCCTTCATCCGCACGAGCAGAATCGCGCCCAGCATGTCCGCTACGAAGCCGAGCGCCACCAGGCGCGTGAGCAGTCCGAGGACGAGGGCGATGCCGCCGAAGAACTCCAGGAACGCGATGAGGGGCGCGGTCAGGGCGGGCAACGGCACACCCATTTGGGTGAACGCACCGGTGGCGCCGTCCAGTCCGAAGACGAAGAGCTTCTGCGCGCCGTGCGCAACGAAGATGATACCGGTGACCACGCGCAGGACCGCGAGGCCTGTGTTGAGCTGGCCCGAGATGGGGGTAAAAAGCGCCTTCATGGGATGCTCCCGGATGAATGAGACGTCGCCGCAAATTGTCGGGACGCAGCAACTGGGCGCAATGAAGCGCCAACAGGAACTTACCGACGCGCACCGGGGCGCGATCTTCACACGCCGATGGAGGGAGGCAGGTCGATGCGTTTTCCAAGTTCCTTCGCGCTGGTAGCCTGGGCCGCACTGATTTCGCTGCCGACCACGGTAACCGCGCAGACCGGCGCACCGCGTTTCGAGAAAACCACATGCGACTTTCCGCTGCCGGCTGCGTATCCGGGCGATCTCGTGCGCGAATGTGGTTGGCTGACCGTCCCGGAAAGCCGTGCCCGGCCCGCCGGCCGTAGCTACCGTCTTTTCGTTCTCAAGTACCTCGCCCAACAGCCGGATGGCTCGCCGCCGCTGCTGCTGCTGCACGGCGGACCCGGCGGTGCCGGGGGAACGCACTTTCCCTGGGGCGAGCTGCTGTTGCCGGTCACCCGTAAACGCGACGTCATCACCTTCGACATGCGTGGTGTCGCCGCATCCGAGCCTCGCTACTGTCCCAACTTCGATGCCGAAGGTTCGGCTGCGTTCAACTTGCCCGATCGGCGCGCGTGGAAGGGCGCGTTTCAGGAGGCGGTGCGCCGGTGCGTCGCCAGTATGGACTCGGCCGGGATCGACCGCACGGCTTTTGGTGCCGACGTCAACGCCGCGGATGCCGTCGATTTGCGTCGTGCGCTGAACATCGGCAAGTGGGACATTTACGGCGTCTCGTACGGCGGCGTGGTCGCCCAGGAGCTGCTGCGCCACGACGCGGGGGCCACGCGCTCGGCTGCACTCATCAGCACCGTGTCACCCGGTGCGGATTACGACGGCGCCTTCTTCCTCTCCTATCAGCGCAACCTTGATCGCGTCTTCGCGCAATGCCGGTCGCAGCCCGCGTGCGCGGCCGCATTTCCAAATCTGCAAGCAGACTTCGATTCGCTGTACGCCGAGCTGTCCGCGCATCCCCTCGAAGTGCCGGTGCAGAACGCCGTGCCGGCACGAAACGTCGTGCTGGACGGCTCCCGTTTCGTTTTCGAGCTGCGGCGCGAATTCCGCAACCCGCTCGCCATCGCACGCCTGCCATTGTTCATTGACGAGCTGCGCCGCGGCGATCGGAACACTGCCCTGCAGCGCCTGGTGGGCAATGGCGTCGTCCCTTCGTGGGGTCCGGAGGGACCGGTGGTGCAGTGCAACGAATACGGCGCCGACCGCGACCGCGCGGTGGCCGCCCGGCTGCCGCTGATGCGGGCGCCGTTCCGGGAAATGACGGAAGTATTCGACTTCCGCTCGGACTGCAGTACATGGTTCCCGAAGCTGGTCAGTCGAGCCGATCTTCGTCCCATCGTCAGCGCGGTTCCCACACTGATCGTCCACGGCGAATACGACCCCATGGACATTCCGGCCACGCAGCAGCGCATCGCCGGGCAACTGGCGAACGCGTACAGGTTCACGTTCCCGGGTGAAACGCACGCCAACCCACCCATTGGCTGTCACGGCATCATCGTGCAGGAATTCCTGGAGAACCCGATGCGCGCGCCCGATGCTTCATGCATCGAGCGCATGCCCGGAATTCGCTTCAAGACGGACCGGCTGCAACCGACCATCACATTCGTCATCACTCCGCGAGGCGGCGCGCGTACCCCCTTTGCGGGAACGTGGGAAGCGGTGCTCACCGGGCGAAATCCGGATTGGACGCTGCAACTCGAAACGGACGGGCGCGCCGTGCGCGGCGTCGTTGCCGAGCGCACCACGGTAGTGGACGGGAGCATCGCCGGGGACACGCTGCGTCTGCAGTTCAAGAGCCCCGATGGCGCGCGCGCCATCACGCTCACCGGCACTGTGCAGGGCGATGAGCTGCGATTCACGCGCAGCGTCGAGATCACGCCCGACGGCGCTTCCAGCGGGCCTGGGCTGATGGGCGGGGAATCGCTGCGCACGATCATCGCGCGGCGATTGCCATCGCGTAAATAGAACTATCCGGCCTGCAATGCCCCGCGACCCGGTAACGGCTGAAGACGATGCCGGACGGCAGCTTTCTCATGTAGTCGCCACGCTCGGTTCCGCGAGCAGCGCGTCGAGCTGCGGCATCGCTGCGCGCATCCCGGCTTCCATGGCCGATGCGGTTTGCTCCATGCCTTCGAGGCTCAGGAACCGGGTGACGCACGTCATGCGCGATCCCGTCGGCGTGGTTTCGAACGTGAACTTCATCGACGCCGGCCCGTTGGGATCGTCGGCGTTGCCTTCGCCCTCGTCGCACTC
>CBJLQC010000355.1:0-3598 GCA_966424955.1 uncultured bacterium
TGTCGACGCGCTCGACCTCCATCGAGCCATTCCCGACGTTGGCCGGCCCCACGCGCACGCGATAGGTCATGCGCTCGCCGACGCCGAAGGGCACGGCGGCCCGCCGGCCGTCGAACGCACCGGCGCCATCCTGCGCGCCGGCAACAGCGGCCAGGGCCAGCACGAGTCCGGGAGTCAGCATCAGTCTACGCAACATTATCCTTCCACCGGCGGAGGCGGATCGCTCGCGGGTGCAGCGCTCTCCATACCTTCCGCTTGATTGTTCGTTTCGCCGTCGGCGGGGCGCGGTCCCCGGCGCCGGCCGCGGCCACCACGCCGGCCGCGCCGCGACTTCTTGCGCGCCTGCCCGGATTCCGCCGTCTCGTTGCCACCGGTTTCGTTGCCGACGGCCAATTCAGCCGGCTCCGCATTTTCGCCGACCGGCAACACCAGCTCTACCGTCTCCGCATTGGTACCCTGCGGCGGCTGCTTTGGTGACGGCTTGCGAGAGCGCCGGCGCGGCCGGCGCTTCTTCTTTTCGGGCGCCGGCTCCGCTACGGCTCCCGCCTCGGCGATGGGTACGACCTTGGGCGGCCTTTCCGGCCGCGCGGGCCGGCTGCGGCGCGGCTCCTCCCGCCGTCCCTCTTCGCGCCGGCGCGGCGCGCCCGGGCGACGCGGCTCGCGGCCACCTTCGCGCGTGCGCCGGGCGGGCGGCTTTCGCCGTGCTTCTTCACGACGCGCACTGGTCGCCAGCTCGACCGCGAGGGCGCCCGGCACCACGATGGTCGCTTCCGGAAGTGGCACAGGCGCAGCGTGGCCCGTCCGTCCCGCGCGCACGCCGAGCACCTGCGACAGCATGGCCAGGAAGCGGAAGCGCGACGCACGCTGCAGTCGCTTGTAGTGCACAGTTGTTTCGATCGTGTCGTTGCGCCGGGAGTGCGGCAGTGCCTGCGCGAGCAGCTCCGCGTTGGCGGCCCAGCCTTCCCAGGTGAGCAGGCGTCCGGTGCCGCGCGCCTCGATGGCGCGCTTCACGGTCAGGACGCGATACGCGCGGGGCGTGACGAACGGATCGCCGATATCGGCCCACTCGCGGCCGCGTACCAGCCAGCGGAAGAAACGGTGCGCGCGCCCCAAACTGCGTGGCGTGCTGGCATCGAACGTAGGAGTCACCGCGACCAGATCTGCGCCCGCTTCAATGCGCTTGATGAGCGTGGGCACGCAATCGGGATCCTCGGTGAAATCCGCCTGCAGCGTAATCAGCGCATCGCGCTTCGGGTATGGTGAGCGCCGTACCGCTTCGCGCAATGCCATTTCCATGGATGCGGCATACCCCAGCTGCTTTTCGTTGCGAATCAGCGTGAGGGGGAGAACGCGAGTGTACGGAGCGAGTACTGCCTGCGTAGCATCTGTCGAAGCGTCGTCTACCACAATGATCTGGAAGTCGCGCTGCATTTCGGTCATCACCTGGCGCAGCTTCCAGAGTACGACACCCACGGTGCGCTCTTCATTGAGCGCGGGTATGCAAAAGTATATCAAATGGTGTATTCCTGAATTTGCCGGGCGCGGCGGCTCTGCCGCTGCCCGTTACTCGTCTACCCCTGTACTCCCCGGGGCGGTTCCTCCGGCGGACGGGTTTTCCAGCGGCGGTGCAGCCAAAGATACTGCTCCGGGTTGGCACGCACGACTTCCTCGAGGCGCTGCGTGAAAGCCAGGGTGAGGCGGTACACGACGTCGTCCGGCTCACCCGTACGGTCCACCTCGATCTCTTCGACCTGGATGTCGTAGGCGTGGCCGATGCGCAGGGCGGAGCCCAGGAAGAGAGGCGCGCCCGTCTTGACGGCGAACAGCGCGGGCCCGCGGTGCGTCGAGGCCGGACGGCCGAAGAAGGGAACGAAAGCGCCGGCCTTGCCTGCGTTCTGGTCCGCCGCAAAGCCCAGGACGCGGCCCTGGCGCAGCGTTTTGATACCCAGGCGAATCGCCTGGAAACGGTCGATCACGCTGAGGCCCAGGCGCTCTCGTGATTCGATGAGTGCGGCATCGAACAGCGGATTGGCCTGGCGCTGCGCCACGACATCGAGGGGGATGCCGCGCGCGGCCAGCGCCGCCGCGCCGATCTCGTGATTGCCGACGTGTCCGGTGACGAGCACCAGGCCGCGACCCCGCTGGAGTGCGGCCTGCAGCTCGTCGAAGCCTCTCACTTTGGTACGGCGCACCACATCCTCGCGCGACATGCGCGCGAGGCGGATCGTCGCGATCGCTTCGCGACCCAGGTGTGCGTAGGCTGCGCGCGCGACCCGCCGGATCCATGCGTCGTCGTGCTCGGGAAAAGCCATGCGCAAATGCTTCTCGACCAACGCACGCCGGAAACGGAAAGGAAAGTAGCCGAGCTTGCCCAGCCCGGAGCCGAGCGCGGCGGCGCCGCCGTCACCCAGGGCGGCGCTCAGGGAGACCGCGCTCATGAACAGCGCGTGCTCCACGCGGTGCGCAAGGGTCGGCCGCCGTTGCTCGGTCACCGGGCGATCACTTCGCGATAGATGGCGAGGGTAGCGGCCGCGGTGCGCTCGATGGCGAAATCGCGAAAGCGTTCATCCTGCGCGGCCAGCACGCGCTCGCGCACGCCCGGCGCGCGCAAGCGCGTGACCGCATCGGCCAGCGACTGCGGATTACCCGGCTCGAATAACACCGCGCCCGTCCGTTGCTGCACGGGACGCATGATCTCGGCGCCACCACCCGCATCCGCCGACAGTACCGGGACGCGCAACGCCAGCGACTCCGTCACGGAGTTGCCGAGCCCGTCCTCGGTGGACGCCGAGACGTACGCATCGACTTCCTGGAGGAGGCGCCGCGCATCGGGGAGCCAGCCGAGCAGGTGCACGCGGTCACCAACCCCGTGTTGTGCGATAGCGGCCTCCAATTCCGATTTCATCGGTCCGTCGCCAGCCATGAACCAATGCACGTCGGGCAGCAGCGCAGCCGCCGCGGGGATGATGAGCTGTCCCTTCCAGGCAACGAAGAACGCAGCGTTGGCGACGACAAAGGCGGACGCCGGCACGCCGCGCTGCTCGCGCAAACGCGGCTCGTAGGGCGCTACGGCACGCGTCTCCGCCAGGTCGGTGCCCGAATGCACGACGCGCACGCGCGCCGCCGCGACACCGCTGCGGAGCAGCACGTCGCGCACAGTATTGGATACCGCGATCACCCGATCGGCGCGGTTCCATTTCAACGCGTTCGTGGTGAAGGGCACGCGACGCGCGCCGATGACTTTGCGGCGGCGAAGGTGTGCCGGCACCAGGGCAATTTGGAGCGCATGCGCGTCGTGGCAGTGCACGAGATCGTAGTCGCGCAGGGCGCGCAGCACGTGCCACAGCGCGCGCGGATCGGAGCCGCCGCGCCACGCGATCGGCTGCACGGGCAGCTCCATCTGCCGTAGCCGGTGTGCGAGGGGACTGCTCGCGGGACAGATGCAGAGTTGTTCGATACCGGCCCGGCCCAGCTCGCGCATGAGCAGCCGTACCTGGTTCTGCCCACCCCCCCAGGCATGACTGCTGTCGAGGTGCAGCACCCTCGGCTCAGCCATCAGGTGTCCAGCGGATTCACGTAGGGCGCACCGCTCAGCAGG
>CBJLQC010000356.1:0-3585 GCA_966424955.1 uncultured bacterium
GGCGCGCCTGCAGCATGTGGAACAGGAGCTGGGCGTCCGCGCCTTTCCGCAGCTCACTGCGCTGCTCGACCAGGTCGATGCCTGCATCATCGCAGTGACGACCACTGCGCACGAGAAAATCGCCGTGGAGGCCTTGCAGCGCGGCGTGCATGTGCTGATCGAGAAGCCGATTGCGCCGACCATCGAAGCGGCGGACCGTATTCTGGCGGCTGCGGACGAGCATGGGGCCAGCGTACAGATCGGCCATGTGGAGCGCTTCAACTCGGCGCTACGCGCGTGCGAGCCGTATCTGGATGAACCCATGTTCGTGGAAAGCCATCGGCTGGCGCCGTTTGGCGTGCGGGGCACCGACGTGGCCGTCGTGCTGGACCTGATGATCCACGATCTCGACCTGGTGCTGAGCCTGATGAAGCGGGCGGTTACGTCGGTCGCGGCGGTGGGCGTGCCGGTGCTGACCACGCACCCCGACATAGCCAACGCGCGCCTCGAATTCGAGGGGGGCGGCGTGGCGAATCTGACGGCGAGCCGCGTTTCGCTGGAACGCATGCGCAAAATCCGCTTCTTTCAGCGCTCGGGTTACATCAGTCTCGACCTGGCCAGCGGCACCGGCTCCTTTCTGCGCGTCAAGCCGGGCTTGCACTGGGAGCCGGGCACACCGTTCCCGGGCGAGCGGCTGGAAGAAATCATCGAGCGCGTCGCCCTGCAGGGTGATCAACGCGAGCCGCTGCGGGCGGAGCTGGAAAGCTTCGTGGCCGCGCTGCGCGGCGAAGCAGAGATCGCGGTCAGCGGGCGGGAGGGGCGCGACGCCCTGGCGGTAGCGCTCGACATCGTGCAGCGCATCGAAGCCTATGTCATCGAACGCGCGCCGGCGTAAGCCGGGCGGTCCGCAGTATTATCGCGTGCCGGCTTTCTGGGGGCTGGTCGCGACGCTGGTCATCGTCATTGTGCTGATGGTCATGCTTTTCCGGATGGCATGAGCGCCGGCCAGCCACGCATTCTGCTGTCTGCCGGCGAGCCATCAGGAGACCTGCACGGAGCGATGCTCGCGCGGGAGCTGAAACGGCGCTGGCCGAACGCCGAGCTGTACGGCTTCGGGGGCGACCGCATGCGCGCGGCGGGCGTCCATCTCTGGGCACACGCCGACGAGATGGCGGTCATGGGATTTGTCGAGGTGGCCCGACATCTCCCGTTTTTTTTGCGGCTGCTGCGCACGACGCGGGCAGCGCTGCGCGCGGCGCCGCCCGACCTGGTGATCCCCATCGATTACCCCGGCTTCAACCTGCGGTTGGCGGGATATGCCAAGGAGCAACGCATTCCCGTGCTTTATTACATCGCGCCCCAGGTCTGGGCCTGGCACCGCAGCCGCATGAAGCAGCTGGCGCAGAACGCCGACCGATTGGCGGTCGTCCTGCCCTTCGAGGAGCAGCTGTTCCGCGATGCCGGTGCGGCCGTAACGTTCGTCGGGCACCCACTGCTCGACCTGCCGCCGACGCAGACGACGCGGGAAGCCTTTTGCGCGGAACACGGCCTCGATGCGGAGCGCCCGATCATTGCGCTGCTGCCCGGCTCACGCATGCAGGAGATCCGGCATCACGCCGCGCTGTTCGCCGAAGCCGCCGCGCTGCTCCAGGCGAGAATTCCCGAGGTGCAACCCGTCGTAGCTCAGGCGCCCGGCATTACCGATGAAGCCCTCGCCGACGTGCCCTGGCCGCGCGCGACCCACAGCGCGGACCTGCTGGCTTTTGCACGCACGGCCCTCACGAAATCCGGCACCAGCACACTCGAGTGCGCGCTGGCCGTCACCCCGATGGTGATCGCGTATCGCATGAATCCGGTGAGCTTCTTCATCGCGCGGAACGTCGTCGAGGTGAAGCACATCGGGTTGGTGAACCTCATTGCGGGCGATCGGGTGGCCCCGGAATTCGTGCAGGACCGGGCGACGCCGGAGCGACTCGCGAATGCACTGGCCGCGATTACGCCCGAGGGCTACGAACGCGAACGTCAGCTGGCCGGTTTGCGCGGTGTGCGCGAGCTGCTGGCCGGTGACGCGCAGGGAGCGGCAGCCCACGTGGCCGATCTCGCCGCCGCGCTCGTACAGGCGGCATGAAAAGCGAAACGCATTACTGGTTTGCAGGCGCACTCGGCAAACACTTGCTCGATGCGCTGCTGGCAACCGTGTCTTTTCGCGTGCTGAGCGCGGAGCCGCACAAAGCGCTGACCGCGAAGGGCGGCGTGATCTACACCCTGTGGCACGGGCGGCTGCTGCCGCTCACGTATCGGCATCGAGGCCAGGACATCGCGACGTTGATCAGCCAGTCCTCGGACGGTGAGTACATAGCACGCGTAGTCGAGCGCTGGGGATACACCGCGATACGCGTCTCGTGCAGTCGCGGAGGGAGCGGCGCGATGCGAGAGATGGACAAGCTGGCGCGCCGCGGGCGCTCCATGGCCATTACGCCGGACGGTCCACGCGGGCCGCGGCAGCAGCTGAAAGCCGGCGTGCTAACGCTCGCGCAGCTGACGGGCCAGCCCATGATCCCGATGAGCGCGAGCGCCACGCGGGCCTGGTGGGTGGATGCGCGCTGGGACCTGTTCCTCGTCCCCAGACCCTTCGCCACCGTGTTCGTGCGCTACGCCGATCCGGTTTACGTCCCACGTGATGCCGATGAGGCGGTGGTGACGGAGATCGGCCGCGCCGTCGAGGCGACCTTGATCCGGCTGACCGAAGAAACGGATCGCGATGCCGGCGTTTGACCTGCTGATCGAGTGGCCGGCCGGCGTGAAAGGCGAGCACGTGCTGCGCGCCGTCACGGAGGGCGTGCACGGCCCGCTCGGCGTGCTGCTCGCGCCGATCGAAGGCGCTTACGCCGGCGCCATGGCGCTGCGCAATCGTGGTTACGACGCGCGCTTCCTCAAGACGCACCGGGTGCCGGTTCCGGTCATCAGCATCGGCAACCTGGTCGCCGGTGGTGCGGGGAAGACACCGCTTACCCGATGGCTGACGAATCAGTTGCTGGCGCGTGGCCGGCGACCGGCGATCCTGCATGGCGGATACGGCAGCGATGAGCCACGGCTTCATCATCAGTGGCATCCCGAGCTGCCGGTGATCGCGAATGGCGATCGCGTGGCAGGCGCGCGGCACGCCATCGACAGCGGCGCCGATGTCATCGTGCTGGACGACGGTTTTCAGCACCGCCGCCTGGCGCGCGACCTCGACGTCGTATTGCTGGCCGCGGAGACGACCAACGCGCGGCTGCTGCCGCGCGGACCGGCCCGCGAGCCGATGCGCGCGCTGCGGCGCGCGAGCTTCATACTGATCACGCGCAAAAGCGCGGACCCCGACGCAGCGTTGCTACTCGAAACGAAAGTGCATCAGGTCGCGCCCGGGCCGGGTACTGGACGTGTGCACCTGCGGATCGGCGCGGTCGCGTCGGCCGAGCCGGTCGTGGTGGTGGCCGCGGTAGCGCGGCCCGATTTGTTCGTGTCCCAGCTCCTGCACGCGGGGGCGCAACCGGAGCTGCTCCTCGCGTATCCCGACCATCACGATTATACGGCGGCCGATGCGGCCCATATCGCGCGTCGCGC
>CBJLQC010000357.1:0-3580 GCA_966424955.1 uncultured bacterium
ACCGCCTTGTTGCGCAGCACGCGGAACTCCTCCGCGCGCGCCTCCTCCTGCGCTTCCTGCTCTTCGATAGCGGACGCTTCCGCCGGGCGCTCGTCGGCGCCATAGCCGGTGGCACGGATCCGCTCGACCAGCTCGTCCACGCGCGTAACCGCGGGGTCGTACGCCACGCTCGCCGTGGCCGTCATGAGGTCCACCGCTGCGTTCGCAACGCCGGGCGTCTTCTCCAGGACGCGCTGCACCCGCGCGGAGCACGCCGCGCAGGTCATTCCGCTGACATTGATCGTCGCTTTTTCTGCCGTAGCCATCTGATTACTTCCCGCGCCGCCGCTCGGCCCAGAAGAACCACCAGTTGACCGCGGCAATCGCGATGACACCGCCGATGAGGACGGCCCATTCCGCGCCGGTCATAGTGCCTCCTTGCATTACCCCCTAGGGGTATATTATGATACCAGGGCGGGCTATTGGCAAGGGCAACACCAGACTCCGCCACCCGGAAGGTCGGGCACGATTGTGGCACTTGGTGGCGGGTACGTGCACGCAAAGGAGAACACTTGAATACGTGCGTCGCTCTGGTGGGCGCCTACCTGCGGTTCAACGGCTACGTGACGGTACCGGAGCAGCCGGTGCTGATCGGTCAGGGCAAGCCGTACCGCTATCACACGGCCACGGATATCGACATTCTGGCGGTGCGCTTTCCCAATGCCGCCGTCGTGGTGCCTCGCGAGTATGGCACGGTCGAGGATGACCTGCACCTGGACATCGATCCGGGGCTCGATTTGCAGGAAGACACCGTCGATGTGCTGATTGGCGAGGTGAAGTCGGGGCGTCCGCGGCTGAACGAAGGGTTGCGCGACCACGACGTGCTGTACGCGACGATCCGCCGCGTGGATCCGGGGTTCGATGCGCCGCTCGACGAGACGATTGCCGCGCTGATCCGGCATGGCGAAGCGCAATGCAAATCGGCGGGCAAGCGGTGGCGATTCCGGCTGGTCGCTTTCGGCGAGGGGCAACCGGCGCCGGATGGCGGGCCGTACAAAGTGATCCAGATGCGGCACGTGGCGAAGTTCATCATACGCACGATCGGTGAGCATCACGAAGTCTGGAAGGATGCGCAATTCGGCGATCCGGTGCTGGACCTGCTCCATTTCCTCGACAAGCTCGGCTTCTGTTGGAGTCTGCAGCCGCGCGAGGAAGAAGCGGCCAAGCCGGAGGAAGCGAAGCCGATCTCGAAGCGCAAGCAGAACGAGAAAGTGGCGCATTCATCGAAGCCGCGGGCCAAGACGGCCGCGCGGAAGAATGCGAGCCCAGGCAAGCCGGCGCCGCCCGCAGTACGCAAACGAACGATCAACAATGACGGGTGGCTACCCGGCGGAGGATGAAATGGCGACAGCGACGTTGAAGGTGACGGGCATGTCTTGCGATCATTGCGTGCGAGCGGTGACGCAGGCTTTGAAGAATACGGATGGTGTGCGCGATGCTCAGGTCGATTTGAAGGGCGCGCGTGCGACGGTCGATTACGATGAAGCGAAAACCAATCCGCGCGCGTTGGCCGGGGCGGTGACGGAAGAGGGGTACACGGCGGAGGAGATCGTATGACACAACCGTCGCGCACGACGGAGTCGATGAGTCGCGATCATTCGGGCATTCGCGACATCATGCATCAAATCAGGGAACTGACGGTACCGGACCGGGCCACGCTGGCGGTTGGCCTGCTGGGCCACCTGGCGACCATGATGAACAAGGCACAGATGGACAAGTTGATGACCCAGCTCACGGAGGAAGTGACGCGGGTGCAGGATGTGCCGCCGTCGCGCAGGAACGAGATCGAAAAGTAGCGGGGCGATTCTGCTCGCGAGCAGGTAATGATAGAGGGCGCTCCTGCGGTGACAGCGCCGGCGATCCAAGGTTTTTCGAATTCAATTAAAAAATCGGGCGCTGGCTCAAGGGCCTGACCGGCCTGGCTTGAGCGTTGGTGTTGCGGCCTCCTCTGCGATGAAAGAAGCGGGAGCGTGTGGACCCAGGGCTCCCCTGCTCGAAACCGATCGTGCTCCCAATCCCTCAACGCAGCAGGTAGATGTACGCGTCCGCAAGGTCGCTCAGCTGGTAGTCGCGCGGCACGATGTCGAAGCTCAATCCCGGGCTCTTGCGGATCAGCAGCGGCCGCCGAAACGCATCGAACTCGCGCGTGAGCGGCGCAACGAAGCTGCGGTTTACGCCATTGCGCTTCAGCATCTCGGCGAACACGGTGCCCGCGTAGCCGGTTACGTCCGAGGCGCGGGCGCCGGCAGGCGCGTCCACGAGGAACGAATAGACCTCCTCGGGCGCCTGGCGTACCAGGCGGCTGCCCAGCCAGCCGATTTCGACCGGCGCGGTGCCGCCCGTCTGCACCAATCCCGTTCCGGCCTCGAGCGCGTGAAATCCACTCACGAACACGAGCACACGCGCACCCGGCGTCAACCCGGTGGCCTGCTGGATGCGCGCGACCATGTGCGCGTCGCGTTCCGCGGATCGGCGCGCCAGCTCCGCCGGCGACAAGGCGCGCTCGGGCGGCCAGCCGGGCAGATCGGCGGCGACGATCTGAATGCGACGGTCGGCGCCCAGCTCCTCATTCAGCTTCCAGACGACGCGGTATATCTCCAGGTAGTCGCGCGTGGCCGGTCCCGGCGCGCGCAGCGCGCGGTCATTCGTGACCAGCAGCGAGGCATCCTCGGTTTGCTGATTCAGGTAGCGATCGATGATGGGCTGGAGGTCGGAGCCGACCTCGAGTACCAGCACATCGAGACCCGACGTCGCCACGATCTTCTCGATGGCGCGCGCGGCCAGTCGCTTGGTCGCGGCCGACTCGTGTATGTCAGAGAGCAACGTGAAGCGGTTCGCACGCGCGGAATTCGCGACGGCCGCGACGACCGCCGTGTCGGCGCTGCGGGCGAGCTCGACCAGCGCGGCTTCCTCATCGTTGCCCGCCTGCTTTTCGATGAGCCACCCCGCGATCAGAATGACGACCAGCGCGCCCGCCGCGAATGCGCTGGTCACGCCCCTGCGTCCGTAGGAGCGGCGCGGCCGCAGGCTGCGGCGCCGGAGAGATTTCAAGGGATTCCACATGTGTCCGGCCCCAACGCAAGGGATGTGCTTACCGCTGTAACTGGTATTGTTGCAAGGCTTTACAAGGCGCAAAGTTGCAAAGTGCAATGCTCTGCGCTAGATTTTGCCGCTTCAACCCATAAATGGAGGACCGATGGACGACAGTGTGGCCAAGGATGCCAAGCGGTTGCTCCTGCGCTACGGCGCTCCCATCGCAGTAGTCGATCAGTTGTCGGAAGATGAGCGAATCAGCTACGCTCGCAATATCATCCGGATTTCCGTACCCGACCGTCCCGCACATCTGCGTGAGCTGTTCTACGAAGACGGGAAGATGGCGCGCTAGCCGGCCGGGAAAATTCGTCTTGAAAGAATCCGCCCAACCGGGCGGATTTTTTTATGTCATGAAGCGCAGCACACGCTGGTGGTCGAGCATGAGCTGCCGGGGGGCCAGCACGCGGTCCCGATAGGGCCGCCCCGCCAGGTCGGCGGCGACATCATC
>CBJLQC010000358.1:0-3577 GCA_966424955.1 uncultured bacterium
ATACCGAATAACGCAGGCACCATTGGACTGAGTCCTCTGGCATTGGTTCATTTCAATGACACACTCCCTCATGCGATTCGTCTGGAGTATGTCCACTACACATCGCCTGCCGGCATCGACCTGACGTGGCAGCCGCCGGCGTCCGGATTGCGCGCGGAGGCGGTCGCGCTCGCGCAGCGTGCGGACGTCGTCGTCGCATTCCTCGGCCTCTCGCCGCAGCTCGAGGGCGAGGAAATGCCGGTGAAGCTGGAGGGTTTCAGCGGCGGCGATCGCACCGACATCGCATTGCCGCGGCCGCAGCGGGAGTTGCTGGCGGCACTGCGCGCCACCGGCAAGCCGATCGTGGTCGTGCTGACGACCGGCAGCGCGGTCGCATTCGATGAGCAGCAGGCGGACGCTGTGCTCGAGGCGTGGTATGCTGGCGAGGAGGGCGGCACCGCGATCGCGGAAACGCTGGCCGGCGACCACAACCCGGCCGGCAGACTGCCGATTACGTTCTATGCTTCGCTGGATCAGCTACCCGCGTTCGATGATTACTCGATGGCGAATCGCACGTACCGCTACTTCAACGGTAAGCCATGGCGCGGCTTCGGCTACGGGCTGAGCTACTCGAGGTTCGCATACAGCGGCTTGCAACTCCCCACGGAGCTGCGCGCGGCGGGCGATTCGCTCGTCATCGAAGTGGCTGTCAGCAACCTGGGCCCTCGCGCCGGTGATGAGGTCGTGCAAGTATACCTGACGCAGCCGCGCACCGCGCTCACGCCGATTCGCACGCTGGCCGCGTTCACGCGCCTACATCTCGCTGCCGGCGAGACGAAGCGCATCACGTTACCGGTCTCGGCGCGCACTCTGGGACAGGTCGATGAAGCTGGGAACCGCATTATTCTGCCTGGTGACTACACGGTGTCGGTAGGCGGTACGCAGCCCGGCGACTCGGACGGCGGAGTCGTCGGCAAGTTCAGGGTCAGCGGCACGCGGACGCTGCCGCGCTGATGCCGAGCGGCTGGCATAGTCTGGCACTGGTATGGAGCGTCGTTCGGTCGGTCTTACCAGGCGACGTCCCTTTTCTGCGAATTGAACAGTTAACGCTGGTGGTCGTGATGACCATCGGGTGTGGCGCGCCTTCCGACACTGGTGGCTCACCGAGGTCGCAAATCAGCCGGGCCCGCCGCTTTGAAGACGCGCTGAAGCAGAATGGGGCCACCGTTCAATCGAAGTACTACGCCGGGCGCATAATGCGCTGTTCGGCATCAAGCTCGCGCCGCTCGGGATACCAAAGGTGTTGATCATCGGTGAGCATGAGGAGTTCGTGCTGCGATCGCTCGCAGAAGCCTAGGTCAGCACGGCCGCGCAGGCCGGAGATTCGGTACGGCTGATCGTCCTGCCGCGCGCCGGGCACTTCGAGATCGCCAGTCCGCGCGCTGACACGCGGCCGCGTGTTGCGTCGGTGATCCGATCGTTGCTCGACGGTCGATTACCGTGAGGACGGCACGATTGACGCGCACGGTTGCCTGGCTGGCGCTCGGGCCGTGCTAGTGCCAGAATGTGAGTGTTGGCCCGTTAAGACTTTGGTACCCACAAAGTCAACGGCGTGAACATCCCGAATTACCTGGGCACGAAACAGACGCCGATGACCGCAATCACTGAGCTGATCGCCGAGCTGAAGCGACGCCGCGTCTTCCGCGTCGCCGGCGCGTACCTGGTCGGCGCGTGGATTGTGCTGCAGGTGGCCGACACACTGTTTCCAGCGCTGCGCTTTCCGCCGTGGACCGTCACTGCAGTGGCGGTCGCGGTCGTGCTCGGCTTTCCCATCGCGCTGCTGCTGGGCTGGGCCTTCGACCTCACACCCGGCGGCATCGAGCGCACGACGTCGGCCACGGCGATCCGATTTCCAAAGCGGGCAGCAGTAGCCGGCAGCCTGCTGGTCGCGCTGGGTGTGACGGGCTTCGTTGTTGCTCGCCACCGCTTTCGTGCCGCGCGCGTCGACGAGAACGCCGTCGTCGTCATTCCATTTCGTGTCGTCGGCGATGCGAGCCTCGCGCTGATGCGTGAGGGCATGGTGGACCTGCTCGCGGCTAAGCTCAACGGCGAAGGCGGTACGCGCGCCGTCGATTCACGCACGACTCTCGCGGCGTGGCGCGACAAGGTAAAATCCGAGAAGGACGACCTGCCACCGCTGCAGGCGATGCAGCTCGCACGCAGACTGGGCGCGGGCCAGGTGCTGCTCGGCGAGATGATCGGCGCGCCCGGTAAGGTCTCGCTGCATGCGACGCTCTACTCGGCGGTCACCGGTGCCACGATCGAGAGTGTGCAGGACACGGCGTCGTCCGAGGCGGTGCTGGGCCTGGTCGATCGCGTCGCCGCCAAGCTGCTCGCGCAACAGGCCGGACAGGAACACCGGCTCGAGGCCCTGTTGAGCGAATCGCTGCCGGCCGTGAAGCTGTACCTGGACGGGCAGCGATTGTATCGGCGCGGCGAGTACGACAATGCGGCCCAGCGCTTCAAGACCGCGCTGGACCAGGATTCGACGTTTGCGCTTGCCGCCATGGCCCTCGCGATGGCGCGCGAATGGTCCGGCTACGGACCTGATTTCGATCGAGGCGAGAAGCTGGCACGACAGTACCGTGATCGCTTGCCGGGGCGGGACCGTGAATACGTGAACGCGTGGCTGGGCGACCCTGGCGTGCCGAAGGGCCCGACGGAGCGAGTGCGCCAGTGGGAGGCCCTGAGCGCTGCGTCGCCGGACCGGGTCGAGGTCTGGTACGGGCTCGGCGATGCCTTCTACCACTACGGTAACCCTGCCGGTGTAGACAGTGCATTGACGCGCGCGCTGAATGCGTGGTCGCACGCCGTGGCGCTCGACTCGCTCTATTCACCGGCACTGCAACATCAGATCGTGGTGTACGTGGAGCGCGGCGATACCGCCAATGTGCGGAAGGTGGCGAACATCCTGTACGGGCGGTTGCGGCCCGATGCCAAGTACAAGGAGTCCGATTCGTGGGTTGCGGCGACTGCCCTGCATGACGAGCAACGGCTGAACGAGCTGCGCCAGCACATGAAGGAGCTGGGCGACGAGCAGGGATGGATTGCAGCTGTGGACATCGTGCTCCACGGGCTCCCGCAACGCGATGTCGCGATGCTGCACGAGTTCGAGATCCAGCGCGCCACGACTGTCGATGACCGAAGGGATTACCGCAGGCTATACGCAGAAACGCTTTTCAACACCGGTCGTCCGACCGCGGCGCTCGCTGCCTTGAATCCCATCAAGGAGGACATGAACGCCGCCGTACACGCCTTTTTGGTTCTCAACAGCGCGCTGGTCTGGCCGGGCATTGACAGTTTGACAACCAGCGCGGCGGCGCGAACCCTGAGCGATCGGGTCATGGGCCGGGCATCGAACGATGCCAGTCGCGACGTTGAAAGCATGGAATTCCGCTGCATTCTCGAGACGTGGCGCGTGGACCACGGCGAGACGACGACCGCGTCCGAGGCGATGGCATTGATCCGTGCGTTGCCGCCCGACTCGGCGTGGCGCTTCGCGGCGTGCCCGGATCACCTCGATGCCATGATGAAGGTG
>CBJLQC010000359.1:0-3574 GCA_966424955.1 uncultured bacterium
CCCACAGTCATTCGCGGGGGCGTTTCTCCAGAGTATTACCGTCGATCGGCGCATCGAGCCACTTCATCCCGGCACCCTGCGGTGGGTGAGTTGGACCTTTGCGGGCCTGGCTGTGTTTTTTGCGGCGGCTCTGACCATGGTCGTAGTGTGGCGCGATCGTCTCCGCCCACGAATGGCGGCGGCGCGCGACCCGGAAACAGGTGACCGGGAAGGCACGTCGTTCACGCGCGCGGACCTGCTCATGCTGGTCGGCGCCATCATCGGCGGAACGTTGTTCCGCAGCGGTTTCCTGACCCAGCCAGTCGGTTTCGATGAAGCGATAACGTATGTCTTTTTCGCTTCACGCGGTTTTATCGATGCACTCTCCGACTATGCCATTCCGAACAATCACATCCTGCACACGCTCCTCATGCATGCTGTGCACAGTGCAGGCGGGCGATCGGCTGCCCTGCTGCGCCTGCCCGCGCTGTTGGCCGGAATATCGGCGATACCGGCGGCGTGCTGGCTGGCGCAGCGGCTTTTTCGAAGCAACACCGTAGCCGTTTTCACGGCGTGGCTGGTGGCGGTGGCCCCGCCCATGGTCGAGTACTCGGCGCAAGCGCGCGGCTATACGCTGGGCACGCTGCTTTTTCTGCTGGCATTCGTGGCCGCGACATACATTCCCAAACGGGGTGGATGGCTGCCGTGGACCGCGTTGGTGATCCTGTCGGCCCTGTCGCTTTTGACGATACCGACGATGCTTCTGGGCGTCGGCATTCCATGGTTGTGGCTGCTGTTCGCGGCAGAAAAGGACCAGCGAGCGCCCATGGCGCTGAAGCTCACGCTCGCGACGGTCGCCACCGCGCTGCTGACGCTGCTGCTCTACGCGCCCGTCATCATCCGCTCCGGCCTCGATAGCCTGACATCCAATTCCTATGTGACGCCGATGGCGATCAGCGGGCTCCCGCATGCGGTATACACGACCGGAACCCGAACGACGGCCTGCTGGACCGGATCCTTGCCGTGGTACGCCTCGATCGGGATTGGGGTGCTTGCTCTGCTTCCGTTAATCGGGCCGCGCGAGCTGCGGTCGAGAGCAGCACGCGTGGCGGCGGCGGCGCTGCTGTGTCTGTGCTTCTTTATCGTATGGCGGCGGGTGGCCCCACCACCCAGGACCATCCATTTCCTGTATCCGTTGTTCGCCGCGTTCGTTGCGTGCGGCTTCTACGCAGTAGCCGGGCGGTGGCTGCATTCGCGCAGATGGCAGTATGTGGCGATTATTGCCTTCAGTGCGGTCTGGGCTGCGTCTCGCATCTCGGCGGGCGGATTCGGCTGGCAACGAGAATCGCCGCCGCGCGACCCGCGCGTGAGAGGACCGTTCGCCGCGAATGCGTGCGCGGAAGGCTACTACGTCGACGCGGCGGCCATCGTCGATCGGTTCGAGGACGAAATCAAAGGGGGAGCGCTACTCGTCGCCTACGTGTACTCGGGGGCGGTCGAGACCGTTCAATTCGAGCTCGTGAGGCGTGGCCTGTCCCCTGTACGGGCGCGGCCGGTGCGCGACCGAGACACCCTCGCGCGGGTGGCCGACGCTCGCGATGTGCTGGTCCTCATCATGCCGATTGCCGGAGGACCCGACCTGCGTACGCCTTATGACCTGCTGCACACCGACTCCGCCACTCTGACCCGACGGTTTTCCGCGCCTGAGCTGGTCGCCACATTTGCGGTAACCAACGTCTTCCGCATGCGGCAATTGGACCCACCAGACACACTCCGTCTGCGACCGGTGCTGACCTATCCGCGTTAGCGCTACCGCTCTACCTGGCAGCTGCCTAGCCCGTGTTGCGCGTTTGCCACAAACTGCGCGGCCGAATATCCTCCAAATCACCGAATCCGTGAACTTTATGAGTTGGCACGATTCTGGGTGCGCTACTCGCCCGCCCGTCCATTCCGGAGCAAATCGAAATCCTGAAAGCACCTCTTTTCGACGCTGAATGACGCAATCGCGGCTCTATAGGACATCAATTGCGCTCCTCCTGACGGGTGTGGCCTCCGTGCTGGCGTGGGTCTGGCTGCTCGGACGCGCCGGCGCGGCGCCCGAATGGTCATTGCGCCCCTGGTACGTTCTCCTGCTGTTCGGGATTACGGCGGCGTGCGTGCTGCTGCGCTTCTCACGGTGGCAGTTCATCCTGCGCCGAACCGAAGTGCGCGTCCCGGCGCGGCGGAGTCTCTCCATCTATCTGGCTTCCCTGGCCGGCATTGCGACCCCGGCATACGTCGGCGAGTTATCGCGGGCCGTGCTGGTTCGGCGAGAGTCGAAAGGCAGTATCAAGGCTCCGCTGGCCGTGGTAGTCTTCGAGCGCCTGATCGATGCCGCTGCGCTCGCCACGCTGGGCGCCGTGATGGTTCAGGGTCGTCGGACATTTCTGATCATGCTCGCCGTGCTGGTGCTGGTCGGGCTCCTCGCCAGCCAGGGGTACCGCTTCGTGAGACGGGGCTCAGGCCAGTACGTTTTCCTCCGTGGCGTCGCCCAGCCGCGCGTGCTGTTGTTCTGCTATGGCGTTTCCCTCGTCTCGTGGACTGCCGCCAGCCTGGCCATCACCGTAGCCGCCGCCGCCGTGGGTGTCGACGTCGGCGTCAGCGATGGCATGCGGGTGTTCGTCAACGCGACCTTGTTTGGAGGCATTAGCCTTCTGCCGGCTGGTGTCGCAATCACCGGCAGCCTGGCCATCGTTCAGCTGCAAAGCCTGCAGATTTCACTCGGCGATGCAGTGCTGACCACGTCCGTCTTCCGTTTCGGCACGGTCGGAGTCACGTTGGCAGTCGCCCTGGTTTTCGTCGTCCGGGAATGGCGGATCGCTCGCCGCGCGCGCCACCAGGCGACCGACCACTTCGATGTGATCGCCGAGGAATATCTCGATCAGTTCTCCCCGCACATCTGGGATCTCCTGCTTGGCCGCAAGCTGGGCCTGGTGACGGAAGCGCTGCCCGTTGCAGCAAAGGCGGGAACTGGACTGGACCTCGGGTGCGGCCTCGGGCACCAGTGCCGCTGGCTGCGCGCGCGCGGGTATGACGTGATCGGCCTCGACTACTCGCACGGCCTGTTGAAATTTGCGCGGCAGAATGGCGCGGCGGTCGTGAATGGAAGCGCGACCGCGCTCCCCTTCGCGGATGCGAGCCTGGATTTCGTATACACGGTGGGCGTGCTCCATCATCTTCCCACGCGTCTCGACCAGGATCGCGCCTGCGCCGAGGTCGTGCGCGTGCTCAAGCCGGGCGGCGTTTTCCTCGTGCACGAGACGAATCCGCGCAGTCCGTTTTTCCGGTTCTACATGGGATATATTTTCCCTATTCTGAAGACGATCGACGAAGGTACGGAGCGCTGGCTGCTTCCCATCCGGTGGCAGAAAGTTCCGGGATTCGAGCTCACCGAGATCCGTTACTTTACGTTTCTTCCTGATTTCGTCCCCCGCAGGTTTATGCGGTTCTTCCTGGCACTCGAGCGGCGACTGGAGCGGAGCCGCGTGCGCGGTTTCTCGGTTCACTACATGGCCGTCCTGCGCAAGCCCGTCGCGGCTCCCGTCGCACGGCACCA
>CBJLQC010000360.1:0-3573 GCA_966424955.1 uncultured bacterium
CGCGACGGCCGTGTGTACCCATGACAATCAAGTCCATGCCCTGCGCCCGCGCAATGGCGATCACGACCGGCACGACCATGTTGGCGGAAGCGGTGTTCGACGTTGTCTCCGAAACCAGCACGGCGACCAGTGCGGAAGCGATCAGGAGACCGGTGTCGCCGTGCAACGGCAGCACACCGGTGAGCCCGCGGCCGACCGCTTCCGCCAGCCCCGTCTGGAACGACAGCACGCCCAGCGCAAAGCCGCCGCCGTACAGGAGCACGACGCCCCAATCGATGGCGACGGCTTCGTCCCACGTGATGGCGCGGCGGTCGCCATCACCGGGCAGCAGAAAGAGCAGCGTCGCGCCCAGCACCGCAGCCACGGCTTCCGGCATGCTGCCGTTGACCGACCGGTAGAGCGCGCTCGATTCGCCGAAGACCAGCGCGATGATGCCGGGCACGATCCACAACGTCACCGCCGCCAGGAACGCGGCCAGCGTCGATTTCTGGCCGCGCGTCCAGCCGCCCAGGCGCTGGCGCTCCGCCTTCAGCATATCGCTGCTGTGCGGAATCTCGGCCACACCCGCGCGACAGAACGTGTTCAGGTAGAAGTAGAGCCACAGAAAAAGCAGGATGGCGGCCGGCGCACCGATCATCATCCAGCGAAAGAAGGAAATCTCCACGCCGACCAGCTCGCGGATGAAGCTGAGTCCAATGATGTTGGGCGGTGTGCCGATGGGTGTGGCCAGTCCGCCAATCGACGCGGCAAACGCCGTCATCAGCATGAGCCCGGTGGCGTAGCGCGGATGGATGACGATGTTGCCCGCGCGCTCGTGGTCGTTCAGAAACGCGATGATGGCCATGCCGATCGTCAGCATCATCGCGGTGGTCGCCGTGTTGGAGATCCAGGCCGAGATGAATGCCGTGACCGCGCCGTAGGCCAGCAGGATGCGCCCCGGGCGCGCGCCCACCCAGCGCAACGACAGCACGCCGAACGCGAGTCGTCGGTCCAGCCCGTTCAGGAAGATGGCGCGCGCCAGGATGAACGAGCCGATGAACAGGAACATGAGCGGGTCGGCGAAGGGCGCAAACACTTCCCTGGCGGGCGCGACCTTCAGTATCACGCAGACCGCCGCGGCCAGCACGGCGGTGACCGGCAGTGGCAGGGCTTCGGTCATCCACAACACGACCACGGCGGCCATCACGCCGGCCAGGCGGTGTGCCTGCGGCGAGAGCGTCGGCAGCGGCAACAGCAAAAGGGCGGTAAACAGCAGCGGTGCCGCGATGAGGCCGAACGTGCGGACCAGTCTCTCAGTGCGCAGCGCGCGGTTCGCCGTGGGCGGCGGCAGGGTGGAAACGCTCAACGTGGTGAATTACTTGCCGAACTGCTTGCGCTGGCCCGCACCGGCTGTGTTCAGGCCCTCCATGCACCCCAGGTACCCCGCCTCACGGTGCGCATCAGCCTCCAACTGCAACGAGTACGCACGGGCAATGGCTTCAGCGTCGTTGGTAGTGCGTAACTGTTTGGCCAGCGCTTCACGCGGGAAATAGAAGCATCCGCTCACTGCGGACCGGTAGGCATGCTGCACGAAGGGGTCGGAGTACGATCGCCGGTAGGGCCCGGGAGAATCGGCAGCCAAACCCTCGGGTGCGGACGCGCTGGGCGCGCGCGGCGGCGCCTCGGCGGGCACAGCGCGCGGCTCGTTCTGGCCTCCCGAGCACGCGCCCAGCACGAACACCAGCGCGCAGCACATCCACGGATTCATCTCAGCTCACCGCTTGCTTCACGAGGGCGGTGATCCGGGCCTCGGCCGCGGCGTTCAGCTCCTTGAGCGCGAATGAAGTCGGCCACAGCGCGCCCTCGTCGAGGTTCGCCTGATCGCTGAAGCCGAACGTCGCGTAGCGCGCCTTGAATTTGTGCGCGCTCTGGAAGAAGCAGACGACCTTGCCGTCTTTGGCGTACGCGGGCATGCCATACCACGTCTTTGGCGTCAGGCCCGGCGCGACCGCTTTGATGATCGCGTGCAGTCGTTCGGCCATGCCGCGATCGGGCTGCGGCATTTCGGCGATCTTGGCAAGCAGATCGCTTTCACCGTCCGCCTGCCCCCGCTTCAATTCCGCCGCGCGCTCCTTCATCGCCGCGCGTTCGTCATCCGTGAATCCGCTTGCTTGGCCATCGGCCGCGGCGGGCCGCTTCCGTGGCTTCGACGTCGCCTTTTTCGCGGTCATCGCAGTTCGTTACGAGTTACGGTCACTCGCCCTCCTTTCCCGGCCGCGTGGGATCCGCCAGCAGCTGCCGATGAAACGCCTCGGCCTCGGCCAGACGCTGCACCTCGGTGGCCAGACGGTTGACCTCGGTCTCCAGCGCCTGGACCCGCGGATCGGGCACGCGCGATGACACGGCGACGCCTTCCCGGAATCGCTCGATCGCATCGAGGATCGGTCGGATGGCCAGTCGCGCCGACAGGGCCAGCGCGGGCGCACCGAACACGATGAACATCAGGACCAGCAGCACCGCGTCTTTGGTATCCATGATCCACTCGACCTTACGGTTGGCGGAAATCTGCCGCAGCAGCAGGTCGGTTGCAAGCAGCGGTTCGGTACCGCGACGCGCTACCGCCGCACCTTGTCAATAACTCCCGCCCAGGAAGACCGCGTTCGCGAAGAGTGGCAGCAGTCCGCGCCATAAATCGCGGAAGTTCGGATCGCCGGCAAACGCAATGACACGCCCGCGGCCGACGCGCTCGGTCCATAGATACGGCGTGCCGGCGAGCCGCGCGGGCACTTCCGGCCACAGGTATCCCGCGATGCGCAGCTGCGGCAGCGGCGCGTAGCGCAACACGACCTCGCCGGGGCGGAAGTCACGCGGGGCGCGCAGCACGCGGTCGGAAAAGACGAGCACGCCGAAACTCGCTTCGTCGATACCGGCCAGCAGCGGCGAGAGAGTGTCCGCGTGCACGCGCACGATCGCACCGGGCACGGCGGCCGGGAGCGGCGCGCCCGTGATCGAATCTGCTCGCGCGCTGTCCGCACGAACCGTATCGCTGCGCAGCCGCAAGCGCGACAGACCCAGTCGTTCGTTTGCCAGCCAGGAGGTGCCGCCATCCAGCGCGATCAGTACGCCGCCGTCACGCACCCAGTCCCGCAGCCGGTCGCGCCCACTCTCGCCCAGCTCGCGATCGAACACGGCCGCCTGCACCGAAGGCACGACCACCACGTTCATGTCGTCCAGCAGATTGGCGATGGAGGCTGCGGCCACGGTCGTTACCGGATAGCCGAGGCGCTGGTCGAACGCGTACCACGTGAAGCCGAACGAATTGCCGGAAATGCCCGGCCCGCCGACGAGTGCCACGCGCGGCTGACGCACCGGAATCACACTGTTACTGCCCAGGTCGGCTCCTTCATCGACCATGGAGCTGGCCAGTGCGACGACGTCGGCGCCGGATGCGGCTGCGTGCGCGCGTACAATGTCGTGCACGCGTGCGTCGTTGGCTGCGGCGCGCACAATGAACGCGCCCTTCACAAAGTCGTGGTCGCCGACACGGAAGGCGCGACGCGCGTACGACACGCGTACCGTATCCGCCAGGAGTTG
>CBJLQC010000361.1:0-3551 GCA_966424955.1 uncultured bacterium
CAACAACCGCGGCAACGCCTATTCGTCGGAGAATTACAACGACTTCCGGTTGCTGTCGTCGGTCGCCCGCAACTCAGCGGACATCCTGGCACGCGCCAAGGCCTCCGATTTCTCGCTGGGTGCCGGACGCGATGGAGATGTCGTCCGTCTGAAGGCGTGGGCGCACTTCACCTACGGTACGGCGCTCGGCTATCTCTCGCTGGTCTATGATTCAGCGGGTGTTCCGCGGCCGGATGACGCGGCTGGCTCGGTGCCGCCACTGGAAGGCTATGTCGCGGTCAACGCGCTGGCGCTCGCGCAGTACGATTCGGCGATCGCGTATGCCAGCCAGGCGAACATGACCCCACTACCGCCCAACTGGCTGACCGGCCCGGGCGGCGTGTCCGTCACGCCCGCACGGTTGATCGAAGTCACGCGCGCCTTCCGCGCGCGTATGCGGGCCAGCGTGGCGCGCGATCCGGCGGAGCGCGCGGCCGTGAACTGGCAAGCCGTCATCGCCGATGCGACGGCCGGCCTCACCAGCGACCTGGTCATTCGTATGGACCCGTCCGCGGGTTGGGATTACGCGTGGCTGGCCACGACGCTGCATTTCCGCGATTCGAACTGGCATCAGATGACCTACTACATCATCGGCATGGCCGATGTGAGTGGGGCGTTCGACGCCTGGCTGGCGACGCCGCGTGATGCGCGGACGCCGTTCCTGATCATCACGCCCGACCTGCGCTTCCCGCAGGGGGCCACGCGTCCCGAGCAGAACGCGGTCGGCCAAGGTGCACCGACCGGGCGCCGCTATTTCCGCAACCGCGATCCGGGCGGCGACCAGGCATCGACCGGTTGGCAGGTCTCGCAGTACGACCACTACCGCTTCCGCGCCTTCTCGGATGCGGGCCGCATCGGCAACTTCCCGATCTTCACGAAAGCGGAGAACGACATGCTGGCGGCCGAAGGCTACATCCGCACCGGCAACATTGCGGCGGCCGCGACGCTGATCGATGCGACACGCACGACGGCCGGGCTGCCCGCGCTCAGTGGCGCGGTGGCGACCGCCAACGATCCGGTGCCGGGCGGCGCGAGCTGCGTGCCGCGCGTACCGGTCGGCCCGGCGTTCACCACGACGACGTGCGGGAACATCATGGAAGCCATGAAGTGGGAAAAGCGCCTGGAAACAGCGTTCACCACGTACGGCGCCTGGTTCTTCGACGCACGTGGCTGGGGTGGCCTGCCGGAAGGCACGGCAGTGCAATGGCCGGTGCCCAACCAGGAAGCTGATGCGCGCCTGATCCCGATCTACAACCTGGGTGGCGTGGGCCAGCCGGGCGGCGCCGCGCCATCGGTTTATGGCTACGGCAGCGGGACGCGCTGACCATGATGCACGCACGCCGGACTCGCTCGACCGTCGCGCTCTTGCTCCTGGTGCCGCAGCTGGCGGGCTGTTTTCAGTACGTGCCTGCGACCACGGAAGCGGTGCCGGCCGGTTCGCGCATCTCGTTCGGCGTAACCGATCCCGGCCGCGTCGCGCTAGCCGACGCGGTCGGGCCCGGCGTGCAGCGCATTGAAGGACGCCTGGTCTCCACAACGGATACCGCACTGGTGTTGTCGGTGCTGACCGTCGAGCACGTGGATCTGCGCGTGCCGCTCAAGTGGCGGGGCGAGCAGGTGGCCATACAACGGAGTTACATCACCGATGTTCGTGAATGGCGCGTATCCAAGTCACGCAGCTGGCTGCTCGCGGGCTTGATCGCCGTGGGCGCCGTCGTGGCTGCGCAGCTCGCCATCAACGGCTTTGGCAGTGATTCAGGAGATAACAAACCGCCTGGTGACCCGGGACAAACCTCCGTGGTGCCGGGGATTCAGCGGTGAAATCAACCATTTATTGGCGGAATCTTATGCGATACAGCAAGTACATGTTGTTCTTCCTCGCGGCCACGCTCGCGGCGTGCGACGATGACGGCACTAGCGTCAACGAGCCCGGGCCGGCCGCCCTGGTACGGTTCATCAATGCCGTACCAGACACGGGCACGGTCGACCTTCGCTTCATCGACAAGGTCGAGAACCTGCCGACGCTGCAGGGCGTCGCCTTCCGGGGCGCCAGCGGCATGTTCCAGCGTGCCGATCCCGGCTCACGTAATGCGGTCGTGTTCGTGAATTCCACGGACGTAAATCTCACGTCGACGCGTCTGATCGACACGACCGTCGATCTGAGTGCCGACACGCGTTACACGCTGGTGTATGCCGGCCGCGCGACGGGCGACCAGGATCAGCTGGCCGTTCTCAATGAGGCGGCGCCACCGACGCCGCCGGCCGGCCAGATCGCCATCAAGGTGCTGCACGCGGCGGTCGGCACCGGTGCGGTGGATGTGTATGTCGCTCCCGCCACATCGAGCGCGAACAACGCCGACCCGATCGCCAATGCCGTTACGGTCATCCGCAACGTCGGGTTCCTGCAGCAGAGTGCGTATGTGAACGTTCCGGTACGGCCAACGACCGGCGAAACGCTGTACCAGTTCGCCGTCACGGCTGCGGGTTCGACGACCGTGCTGTTCAGCGGCCGGCCGAACCTGCCGGGCGCGCCCGCCTCGGTCAGCACAACCGGGCCTTCGCCCGGCGTGCAGATTGCCGGCTCGGTACTGACGGCGCTGGTTCTGCCCGGCTCGGTTCCGGGCACGCGGCAGTCGACGACGGCCAATCAGACGCCGACGGTGAGTCTCATCATCGACAAGGTACTCAACCCCTAGGAAGCAGTCGCTCCAGGAGATCGCGTGGCGCGGGATCACGGTCCCGCGCCACGTGTATTTTGGGCGCAGGTGAACTTGATGAAAGCCATCCATGCTCTCCTTCTTATGAGCGCGGTCGCCTTGACGGCTTGCGCGCACGGCGGCAGCAGCACGCAGCCGAGAGAGGAAAACCGCATTACCGTGGAGGAGATACAGGGGAGCGAGCAGTACAACGCGCTCGAGCTGATTCAGCGCAAGCGGCCGCGCTGGCTGAACACGAAACAGGTGAGCGTCGCGATTCGCAGCGCGAACGAAGTCGCCGTCTACCTGGACGGCACGCACCTGGGCGGGCCGACCATGCTGCGGCGCATCATGGCGGCCGACATGGCGGAGGCGGAATACGTCACCGCGGCGGAGATCCTGTCACGCAGCGGCCTCAATCACCCTTCGGGCGCGATCCTCATCACTTCGCGGCGCGATCCCTAGTTCAGCGCCGCCACCAGCCCGGTCATAGCCAGCACGAACAACCCGGCCAGCCGTGCGCGGCGCCAGGTCAGCTTGCCGCTCGCGTCAGCGACGGGGCGCGTCCAGAAGACGACTACGCCGCATTGGTTCGAGGTGAGGAATTCGGACGGCGCGCCCGCCGAGCGCGGATAGATCTCCACTCCCTCGACCATATCGGGGCGCAGCAAGTCGTCCACTCCCGAATCGCCGTACTGCTTCAAGCGCATGCCGTCGACGAAGACCGCCGGCTCGCAGTACGTGGCGCCTTCATTCATGGCAATGATCTGTGTGCGCGGGCGGGTTTCATTGCTGGTACCGGGTGGTGGCGCGGCC
>CBJLQC010000362.1:0-3546 GCA_966424955.1 uncultured bacterium
GAACAGAGCCGCGAACTGAAAAACGTATCCCACGCGACGCCGTAGCTCGTACAGCTGGTCGCGCGTCAATTGCGCCACGTCCTCACCGTCCACCGTCACGCGGCCCTGCTCCGGCTCGAGCAGGCGCACGATCGACTTGAGCAGCACGCTTTTGCCGACTCCCGAGTGCCCAATGACGGCCACCGTCTCGCTGTCCCGTACCTCCAGCGACAGATCGTCCAGGATGACGCGCGCGCCAAAGCTCTTGGACACGTGCTCCAGGATAATGCTCATAGCAGCGTGGCCGCCCAGAATGCATCGAGGACGAGGATCATCATGCTGCTGAGCACTACCGCCTGTGTAGTGGAACGGCCGACCGCCTCCGCGCCACCCGTGGTGATGAAGCCGTAGTAACAGCCGATCGACGTGACCGCGAGTCCGAACGACGACGCCTTGATCAGCGAGTAGCGCACATCGAAAGGATCGAAGAAGAGACGCAGCCCGCGCATGAACTGCTGCGTCGACATGTCGAGCAGGTTGAGCGCGGTGATCCACCCGCCCACGATGCCGATCGCATCGGCAAACGCGACCACGATCGGGAACATCAGGACGCCGGCGATGATACGCGGCACGGCCAGGTACGACACCGGATTGTACCCCAGCGTCTCCAGGGCATCGATCTGCTCGGTGACGCGCATGGTGCCGATCTCGGCGGCGATATTGGCGCCCACGCGACCGGCGAGGGCCAGCCCGGTGAGGACGGGACCGAGCTCCAGCAGAATGGTCTTGCCGACCAGCGTGCCCACGAAGTATTCCGGTACCGCTCCCGTGAACGTGTACGATGCCTGCAGGGACAGCACGATGCCGGTGAAGGCCGCGATGAAAAGCGCAATGGGGAGCGACTCGACGCCCAGCCGGGCCATGTGCACGGCCAGCAGGCGAACCCACGTCTGGACGTCGGGCAATGCCCGCACCACACCATTGGCGAAGCTGCCGAAGCGCCCAAATGCGGCGGTGGTGTCGATGGCCGACTGGCCGATCCACGCGAGCGGCGCGCTCAGGCGCTGGTTCATGCGCTAAATTAACCCTGCGTGCGTACTTTTTGCGAGGCCCACGCAATGCGATCGACACGCGGCGCTTCGCCCAACGTCGCGGCCAGCTGGTAATAGTGAAGCAGTCCTGCCTGCGTGGCCGCATCGAAATCGTAGCGCAGGGTTTTCCAATAGCGACCCAACCGCTGCGGCGTCACACCGAACTGCTTCGCATATTGCTCGGCCAGGGTAATCGGCTGATCGCGGAAGCGGGCGCGCGAGCGTGTGAACGATTCGATGAGCGGGTCGAGCTCGGCATCGCGTTCGGGCGGCAGCGTGGTTTGCCATAGCGCGAAGGCAAAAGGCAGCTGCGTCCACTCGGTCCACTCGGTGCCCAGGTCGTAGACGAGGTGTGTCGCGGTAAAGGAACGGCGCAACGCGACGTCGCCGATCCACAGCGCGGCGGCGGTTCCTTCCTGGAATGGATCGGCGCCATCCTCCTGGGTGAACCATTCGAACCGAACGGCCACGTTGTATTTGAGTCGAAGCAGGATCTTGAGCAGCACGACGGAGGTAGCCGACGCGGTGGGAATCGCCACCCGCGTATCATTCAGCTCTTCAATGGGGCGAATGCTTTCGAACAGTATGCTGTGCACCGGTCCGCGCGAAGCGATCGCGAATTGCGGCAGTACCCGGTACCGGTCGGCGTGGCGCGCGTACTCAATGCTCGACGCCGGCGCCACATCAATGGCACCGGCAGCCAGCGCGCCGTTGAGCACGGATGGAATGCCGCGCACGATCTGGACGTCCGGACGGCCCTGCTCGAGCAGCTCGGCATGCAGCGGGAAGCAGTTGCTGTATTCGATGTGTCCCAGTCGGATCATGGGCGGATATTACTATGCCGGCTAAGCGAAGCCAAAACCGGGAGGCAGTACGCGGCAGCCTCGCCGTCGGTGCGCTGCTGCTGCTTTTCCTGTCGGTGTTCTTCGCGGCCGACGTGCGCAAGGCCTTTATCCGCACCGACGCCCTGTTTGTACTCATGCCCTCGGCCGCCGGGCTGCAGGATGGCTCCGAGGTCTGGATCGCCGGGCAAACGGTAGGTGAGGTCAACCATATCGAGGTGCGGTCGCCCGGCAGTGACAGCACGGAGCGCGTGCTGGTCCGCATCGAGGTGCAACGCCGCCATCGCCAGCACATCCGCCGGGACAGCGAAGCGCGGATCACCTCGTTTCGCGTGATCGGCGATCCCGTCCTGGACATTACGCCGGGCGACCCGGCGCTTCCGGTAATCGAGCCCAATGACACGCTGCGGTTCCGCAGCGAAGGTACGCCCACCGGCGCCATGGAGCGGGCCCTTTTGCTGCACGAGAACCTGCAGGGGCTGCTCGCCGAATCACGGCAGCTGGGCGGCCAGGCACAGGATCGTTCGGAGCTGGCGGCCCGCCTGGGGCGCCGCCTGGCCGCCACCGCGCGCGAGCTGCGCGCCCTGGCGCTGGCCGTGCAGGAAGGTCCGCTGAACACGTTCAGCGAGCCGCAATTCAAGCGCATCGTGGGCGGCTTGGGACAAAGCGCGCGCGAGCTGCGCGACAGCTTTGCACGGGCGGCCGAGCGAGCACGCGCCGCACGGGCCGACGCGGCTCCGGCCATGGAGCGGCTGGCGGCACGCGCGGACACGATTTCGGCGGCGCTCACGCAGCTGCAGCAGGCGGTCGATGCGGGAGGGGGCGGGCTCCTGATTCGCGCGCAACGCGACTCGGCCATCATCAAGGCCATGCACGCTGCCCAGGCCCAACTCGACTCGCTGGTCGCCGAGACCAAGCGCAATCCGCTGCGCTTCTGGTTCTGATGGAGATGTCGGGATGCGGGCTCTCTTGCACGGGTGAGTCACGGAGGAGATGGCGAGATTATGAGGCCCCGCAGCTCTAACGGAATCGCCACGAACGAATGCCGGCTTTTCCTGCTCTCCATGTGAGCCAACCGGTCGCGAACGCTTTCCATCCCCTTCATCTCCTCCGACGGACGGCCCGATCAAAAACGCCGGTCATCCCCTCATCCCCTCTGGATAATGAACTCCAGTTCCTCCTCGGAGGTATCAGCTGTACCGGGCGCCGTCACCACGATGATGCGTCGGACCACGCCATGCGGGTCGTCCAGATCCACTTCGACATCCAAGCGTTGCTCCGCCGAGGTAATGCGCGTCCGGGACTTGGGCCCGGGCGGCTGCTCGCGCGGCGTCGGGTTGCGGAACAGGATTTTGGTGGATTGGCGGCCGTTCTCCAGTGTGCGTGTGACCTTGATCTGGTGTAACCAGTCAGGCTGGTAACTGATTTCGTAGTCGTATCCGCGCTGATCCGCGCCGCGCGCCTCACGATTATGCCGTCCCATGCCCGGTCCTCCACCTGCGTTTCGCGTAAGAGTATGCTATTTGCAGCCTTGAAGATTCGTTCCCGTAACATGGCCCGCTTCACTCTTGACCGTTCCTGGATGCTGTGCTACTCTGTTGCGCATTCATCCGCGACAAAAAGCAACCTTCCGC
>CBJLQC010000363.1:0-3545 GCA_966424955.1 uncultured bacterium
AGCAGGTTCGCCGCCCGGAGAAAGAGCGGGCTGGTGAGCACGCAGAACGCCGCGCGGGCCCCGGAAAGCGCGACCGGTGTCATGCAGACGCCCGGCTATCGGTCGAGCTGTGGGTCGCGCAGGTAAAGGAACAGCACCGCCATCGCATCAACCGGTTGCGCGGTTGGATTCTCATAATCGGCAACCACCTCGTAATTGCGGCCCGCGAACAGCTGGAATCCCTGCACGCTGCTGAAATCGGTTGCCTGCGCAATGCCGATGCGTCCGTCCAGTGGCGTGACGTTGCTGGTGAACACAGCCTGGCCGGATGCCATGTCACGCAACGTGATGCGGCGCGCGAACGGATGGACGTGCACGCCGATGTAGTGCACGCGCGTATCCGCGTCCAGGTTCAGCCACTCGGTCACGACGGTGCGCACGCTATGCCGGCCGGGCGGCACCACCCAGTGGCCGCTGAATCGCTGCCCCAGCGCATCCCGGTACTCGTGTCCGGACTTCGCCACGCCGTTCGTTGCACTGCCCACTTCGTGATCGGCGTGCATGCCGAAGTGCCCCTCGTGACCATCGGTGGACACCATTGCCGTGGCCGAGGCCGGGAAGAGCGATTTCATGGGCCGCTCGCCCTTGCGCACGTAATGCAGCCGGATGCGGACGCGCATTTCTTTCGCCGTGTCCACGCCGTTGTTACTGAGCACCTGCGTGGTCAGGTTGAGCGGCTCATCACTGCGCACGGGAATACCGAATCCCGCGGGAAAGCGCATCGTTTCATTGCCTTGCGACAGCGTGAACAAGCGGCTGCTGGTGGCGCGCGCGCTGCCGAAGATGCTGCGGTGCAGCTCGGGATCGTAATCGAGGTTGGCGTGGCAGAAATACTCGAGCGGAAGCTCCGCCAGGTCGGGCGTAACGACATCCGCGGTGATGCCGGTGATCCAGAGCGTATCCGCGCGCTGGTCCGGTCCCATCGTGAAGCGAAGCTGATGATACGGGCCTTCCATGGAGTGGTAAGTCGTGTCGATCAGCAGCGTATCGGAGACCAGCGTGAGTACGTGCTCGGCCGCCGCCGGCGCGGGCTGCTCGGGCAAACGCGCGTTCGGCGCGCAGGCGATGGTGGTCGCGGAGACCAGCAGGATCGAGAACCAGGTTCGGTGCGGCATTCACCCCTCCGTGCAGGCGATTCGTGTAGGCCGTGCAGGAGCGGCAAGGATCCGGCCAGCGGATCCGCTCAACCCGGCTGCCACGCACCAAGCGCCCGCCGCACATCAATGAGCTGCGCCACGTGATAGGCGTTGTGATCGGTGACCACCAGCAGCTCGCGCAGATACGTCTGCTGCGGGTTGGTGGCATGCGGCACGAGGGCCAGGAGATCGATGGCGGGATCCACCACCATGCGCTGGAATGTTGCGCGGTCGGCGTGGAACGCCGCCACGCTCGCATCCCACGCGTCCGGAGCCGGCGGGTGCGCTGATGCGCGCCAGGACTGGGCCGGCCACTCCAGCTCGTGGTAGGCGGGCGCCCGGCAGAAATCCAGAATGTCGCGCTGCGTGATGCGCAGGTGCTCGATCAGCTCCCATGCGGAGTGCGCCGCGCCGGGCGGGCGGACGCTGCGCAGCTCGGGCGCCAGGTCGCGGATCGCGGCGTCGTAGCCGGCGTGCGCGTCCTCCCAATCGAGCATTCGCGCCAACTGCTCCCGAATCGATTGCAGAGCCTGCATGTCATTTCCTCCGGAGGCCAATGTGTTGGTCATTGCGCCGCGAAGCGCGACGCCACGATGCGTTCGACACGACCCAGCAGCGCATCCACGAGCAGTGCCAGCAGTGCGGCGGGAATCGCGCCCAGCAGAATCATGCGGGTGTCCGACAGGGCCAGCCCCGACGCGATCGGGTCGCCCAGTCCACCGGCGCCGATGAATGCGGCCAGGGTGGCGGTGCCCACGCCGATCACCGCGGCCGTGCGAATGCCGGCCATGATGATCGGTGTGGCCAGCGGCAGGCGCACGTAGCGCAGCACCTGCCCGCGCGTCATGCCGAGCGCGCCCGCCGACTCGACCGCGTCGGGCGCGGCGGCGCGCACGCCAGTGTACGTGTTGCGCAGGATCGGGTAGAGCGAGTAGAGGAACAGTGCAACCAGCGCCGGCACCACGCCAATCCCGAGCAGCGGAATCATGAAGGCGAGCAGCGCAATGCCGGGAATGGTTTGCAACATGCCGAAAGCGCGAATGACCGGCTCCGCGGCGGCACCGCTGCGCTCGAGCGCAAGACCAATCGGCACGGCGACCAGGATGCCGGCGGCGAGTGAATCACGCAGCGCAACTCGTTCGGTTGGCTGCCGGCGGCGAGTGACACCAGGACCAGCAGCAAATGGCGCAGCGTCAATTGCCACAACTGCGCGCGGCGCGCCACGAAGTAGCTCAGCAGCGAACCACGGCCGGATGAGGGTTTACTCCCCGCATTGGCGGGTGGCGCGACCAGTTGCAGCTCCCGCAACGCGCTCGCCGCTACATCCGACGCCGCTTCCCCGCGCACTTCCACGCGTTCGTTGAGCCGGCGCATGAGCTCCGCGTCGAGCCGGCCGGACAATTCATTGAGTGCGACGACCGCGCCCGGGAATTCCCGGTAGAACCTGCCGCTGACGAGCGGGGCGGCCTCATAGGGCGGAAAGAAATGGCGGTCGTCGATGAGCACGGCCAGCTGATAGCGGGCGATCGATCCGTCCGTCGAATATCCGTCGATGACATCCACGGCGCCGCTGGCCAGCGCCTGGTATTTCACGGCCTGCAGCAGCGACCGCACGTTGCGGAATTGCAGGTCGTACTCGGCTTGCAGTCCGGGGAGGCCGTCCGGCCGGCCCACGAAATCGGGCGTGAGTCCGGCCTCGAGTCGGGGCGCGGCGCGGCTCAGGTCGGTCAGCGTGCGCAACCCGTACTGCGCGGCCGTCTCGCGGCGCACCGCGATGGCGTACGTGTTTTCGAAGCCGAGCGGCGGCAGCCAGTACGCATCGAAACGTGGCGGGAACGTCGCGGCCAACCGCCGGAAAACGGCGCGCGCGTCGCGCTGCGGCTGCTCGCGCAGGATCGCCAGCAAACCCGTGCCCGTGTATTCCGGATAGACGTCGATCGCGCCGCTGCGCAGCGCGCGAAAGGCGATCTCGGTGGCGCCCAGGCCGGCGCGCCGGTCCACGCGATAGCCGCGCGCTTCCAGCAGCTGCGCGAACATCTCGGCCAGCAGGTACGATTCGGCGAACGGCTTGGACCCAATGACGATCGGCCGCGCTTCTACCGCGTCCGCGCTTTGCAGCAGCGCGCACAGCAGCAGGGCGGAGATCATGATGCGACCGCGCCCGACTTGCGGATCAGCTCGGCGACGTAGGGCGTGGCCGGCCGCATCAGAATTTCGTGAGGCGCATCGAGCTGCTCGAGCCGGCCGCGCCGCAGCACGGCCATGCACGTACCCAGCGCCACGGCTTCGCGCACGTCGTGCGTCACCAGTACCGTGGTGACGCGCAACTGTGCGCGCACCTGCCGCAACGCATCCTGCACATCGGCGCGC
>CBJLQC010000364.1:0-3522 GCA_966424955.1 uncultured bacterium
CGTCGGATGTCCGCCCGGAGAGGTGAGCAGGCCGAGCGAGAAGATGACGTCGATTGAATTCGGCTGATTGATGCGAACGAGCAGGGAATCACGTCCGCGCGGCAGCACGCCCGGGTTCTTCACGTAGAACACGCCCGCTTGCAGGTACCTGGCGATCATCGAATCCGTACGGGCCGGACCCGCATATTCGGCATTGTGGTTGTGCGCTTCGCCGAACGGCGGTGTGACATAGCCGCCCTGCAGATCGATGACCGAATCGATTTGCGCCGGCCGACGCAGCGTGATGCGTCCGTTGACGACCCAGGTCGTGCGCGCCTGGAAGCCGCCGGGCGTCAGCCAGTGACCGTTGCGCAGCTCATACGTCGGCGGCGCAGCGGTCACCAGCGGAATCACCAGCCACAGCAAGAAGAGCATCGCAATACCTTAAGCGGCGCAGCGCCCGCGCTCAACGGGCCCGGCGGATCTCCACGCTGCCGCTCACCGTCGAAAAGGACAGCTCGCGCCCGCCCGCGCCGATGCGCCCGCGCACGTGGCGGCGCCCCGTCGCGCGCATCGACATCGGCCAGTCGCTGTCCAGGTCACCACTCACCGTGCTCATTTCGACGTCGGCATTCAGGTCGCCGGCGAATTCCAGGTTGATGTCGCCGCTCACCGTGCTGAAGCGCAGGTCGCCGCTCCAGTCACTGCGCCCCATGCGCACGTCGAGCGAGCCGGATACGCTGCTCGCGTGGGCAATGTCGCTGGTGCTGACGCGCACATTGCCGGAGACCGTGCTGGCCTGTACGCGCGCGTCCAGTCCGGTCGCCTCGACCGCGCCGACTACGTTCTGACCCGTGAACTTCACGCCGCGCGGGATGCGCACTTCGAAATCGACGCGTGTGTCGTTCTCGCGGTTGTGGCCGTCCCCACTGTGCTCGGCGTCGCAATCGGTGCGGTCGTCATAAAGCGCGCAGACCGTGACCCCATCCGCGTGCTCGTCCACTACAATGCGCACGGCCGCGGGATCGCCCCGGCGCGCCGTCTTGCGCGCCACGATCTCGACTTCATTGCCGCTCGCTGCGGTCGCGCTGATGGTGGCCAGGATCCCGCGTACTTCCACGGTTTGCCCCGCCGGTACCGCTTTGCGCCAGCTCCAGGTGTCGTCCTGCGCCGCGGCGGGCGCGGCCACCACGACGGCCAGCAAAGCGGCTCCCAGAATGCTCTTCATATGCGTTTGCCCATCGGTGAAAGGTACGCGGCATTAGATACGGCCGGGCGCCGGATGGTTGGCAGCCGGACCGCGAGCAGGTTGAGCGGGGTCGATAGCCAGGTAGAGCGGGTTCGCCGGCGCGGGCGCGGATCGTTGGCCGCGCGTCGCGGAGAACAAAGCGCGCAGCGGGTAGCGGTACCTCTTTTCAATTTCCGTCCCTGCCACGAAACGTCTCCCGCGACCCGCGTCGCGCTTCTTCTCCCGCGCCGCGCATCCAGCGCCCCGCGCCGGCGCCGGCGAACCCGCTCCCCGCTGAAGTCCCGAAGATCTCGAGTATGAAAAATTCCTTGCGCCGGCCGACTTTCGATTGCGCATCGGTTGACGTCCAACCGCCGCTTTTCTAGGATGCAGCATACCTCCGCCAACACCGATACGCTCAACCTCAATCCCGAGGTGTCGTCATGGCGCATTACGAGTATCAGTGCAGCGACTGCAAGCATGTCTGGGAGATCAGCGAGCACATCGATGAGCACAGCAAGCCGCACGAGGTGCGCTGCCCGCGCTGCGACAGCGCGACCGTCGAGCAGGTCATGACCGCCTTTTTCGCGAAAACCGGCCGCAAGACCTGAAGCGCCGGCCGGCCGGGCACCAGGCGCGTTTGGTCGCCGAATCCGGGCGCCGGCACCTGGATGGTACAATGCAAAATTGCGGTAGCTGGCCGCTGATCCGGCCATTCCGCAAAATCTTTACAAAACCTTAACAATTCGGGTCTTCCGGCCGGCCTTGTTTGGCGTGATTCTCAGCGTGACGAATCACGCCAGACACCGAACCGGAGACCGAATTGTCGAATCGCAAGCCAGTTCCCGAACACGCGGCCGCCCGCCTCCTGATCGTCGATGACCACGAAGGAAGCGTGCAGGTGCTCGAGCGCCTGCTGCGTTCTGCCGGCTATACCGAGGTCATGAGCCTGACCGACTCGCGCAAAGTGCTGCCCACCTTCCTCGAGTTCGATCCCGACCTGCTCATCATCGACGTGCGCATGCCGCACCTGGACGGCTTTGCCGTGCTGCGTCAAATCCAGCCGCGGCACGCCCGCCAGTTCCGGCCCGTGCTGATGATCACGGGTGACACGGATGCGTCGGTAAAGGAGCAGGCGCTGTCGGTGGGGGCCTCCGATTTCCTGCACAAGCCGTTCGAGGCGGCCGAGGTGATCCTGCGCGTCCGCAACCTGCTGCGCATGCGCTTCTTCACCACGCGGCTGGAGCTGGAGGTCGCCGAGCGCACGGCCGCGCTACGGCGTTCCGAAGTGGAGATTGCCCAGCGGCTGGCGCTGGCCGCCGAGCTGCGCGATTACGCGGGCGGCGAGCACACCCAGCGGGTCGGCAACACGACGGCGCTGCTGGCCGAGGCAATCGGGCTGCCTGATGCCGAGGTCGAAACGATTCGTCTGGCGGCGACGTTGCATGACATCGGCAAGATCGCCATTCCCGACAACATCCTGCTGAAGAACGGCGCGCTCACACTGGATGAATTCGACCTGCTCAAGCGGCACACCACGATCGGTGCGCGCATGCTGGCGGGCAGCGCGTCGCCCATTCTGCAGAAGGCGGAGGAGATCGCGCTCTACCACCACGAGAACTGGAATGGCACGGGCTACACGCCCGGGCTGAAGGAGGACATGATCCCGCTGTCGGCGCGCCTGGTGCGCGTCGCCGATGTCTTCGATGCGCTCACCCACAGCCGCCCGTACAAGCACGCCTGGGTGCTCGACGATGCGGTCACCTACATCAGCGAGCAGGCGGGCAGCATTTTCGATCCCGAGATCGTAGAGATCTTCGTGCGCCGGCAGGCAACCGAGGGGCTACCCACGTTGCCGGATGACACGATGCCGCTGATGCGCGACCGGGAATGGACCGATCTCACCGCGCTGCTGACCACCTACGAGCCGCTGGATGAGCAGACGGTGATCGCCGATACCAGCGGCACCGAGTGAGCGGCGCCGTCGCGCGCCGCCCACCGTCCGCCGTTCACTGCCGCGCGGGCACCTCATTCTTCGTCGGGAAGGGCGCCGCCGGGTACGGGCCGATCTTCTCGACCGTATAACCGCTCGCCCAGAAATCGGGCGGACCTTCGCTGTCAGCCACCCGGTTGCGCAGCGGTTTGACCGCGTGCTTCAGGTAGGCCGCAATCGCCCACAGGTCGTCGTCCGACATGTGGCGCCACGCAGGCCACGGCATGGGTGGAGCGAGGTATTTCGGCTGCATCGGGAAGTTGCCCTGGCCGGGCGTGCTCGACGGCGTAGGTGATGAACCGTGACATGCGCAGCAATCCAG
>CBJLQC010000365.1:0-3521 GCA_966424955.1 uncultured bacterium
CGACCGGCGTCTTGATCAGGAATGCGCGCGGGTAGAACAGCCAGTTCAGCCCGGCCATATAGTCGCCGCGCGGGTCCGACACGGCGTGGCCGCGTGACACGTGGCGGGAAAGCGCGCCAATGCCTTCGAGCAGATAGGTAAGACCCAGGTCGCCGCGGTACAGGAGTACCTGCAGGACGAATCCGGACAGCAGGCCGATGGCCAGTGCGGCACCGACGCGCGGGCCCCAGATGCGACGCTCCGAGTGCGCGAACGCTTCCAGCACGATCAAGACCAGCGCGATGGGGCCGAGCGCCAGCGCGCTGTGCTTGATGCCGAGCGCCAGCGATACGAGCAGCCCGGCCAGGATACCGCGCAGGATGGTGGGCTCGCGGACCGCGCGATCGATCGCCCACAATGCTGCGAGGAAAGCAGCGGCTACCGGGACGTCATTATAGGCGATGCCGCCGTGCGCCAGCACATCCGGCAGAAAAGCGATCAAGCCGGCGGCGAGCAGCGCGGTTCGGGTATCGAAGTAGGCGCGTGTGAAGCTGTAGGTCAGCACGATGAGCACGCCTACGATCAGCACGGCTACCAGCCGCGCCCGGAACAACAACGCCTCGCCATCATTGCCGCGCATCCAGAGCAGCTCCCGCGAGTAGGCGTAATAGTCGCCCTGAAAATTGTCCGGCGGGTAGTTGGGGCGCGAGAGATAGCCGGGCACGCCGTAGAGATACTGCATGACGGGTGGGAAGAGCGTCATGCGATTCCAGTCGCCAGTCTTCCAGCCGTAAGCGCCCACCGAGACGGTCGTGATCTCGTCGAACGTGGCCGACGTGCGCCGCATGGCGAACATGGTCGTCGTCATGGAGACCAGGACCAGCACGGCGACGATCCATGGTGCGCGGATGCGCGCCAGCAACTGCGCCCGCTTCACTGTCCCGTTCCTTTCCAGATCGCGCGCTCGGCGATCGTGTAGGGAACGAGCGCGACGCGCTCCTGGTGCGGAATCAGCATCAGCGCGCGCCGGTCCGGGTACTGCTGGATCAGCCGCTGGTTGGCGCGCGGGCCCATGTCACGGACGTACAGCGCGCCGCGCGCGGGCGTCCCGGGCAGATCGCCCTGCCAGATGTATGGCGTGACGTCGATGACGCCGGCCTGGTCCGCGCTGATCTGGCGCGCACATTCGGACGTGATCGGCTCTTCAGGGGCGACGCGCATCCGGTTGCCCGGTGAGATTTCGGCCAGCTGAGGCAGCTGGTCGGCACGCGGCGTGAAATCGAGCTGGATGGCGGCCTTGCCACCACTCGCGAAGCTGTCCGCAAAGGCGTGCACGCGGCAGCTCGGATTCTGGCGGAGCGCGGTTTCCACCGAGTCCAGGCGCATGCCCTGCGCGGCGAGGCGCATGCCGATGCGGGCGGTCCAGCCGCCATGTACGAAGACCAGGGCCGGCTGATCGACGCGCGGCGCCTCGAGCAGCGCGCGCCGCTCGGGTGTCAGGTGGTAGGACGCGAGGCGGGCCGGCCACAACATGATCGCGCCGAACACGCCCGCGGCCAGCACGGTCGCGAGCGCAAAGGTACGGGGCGAATAGCGCAGCGCTACGCGCGTGCGCGCGCGCAGCGCGCGCGTGAGTCCGACCACGCTGATGACGCTCAGCGCGGCCCAGAAAACTCCGACGTCCGCGAGCATGCGCGGACCCATGAAAAGGCCGTGATGCCAGTAGAACAGGTTGGCGAGCACGGGAGCCACGCACCACGCGAACAGCAGCCACTCGCCAGGGGCGCGCCGGCCGGTCGCGAAATAGACGCCGACCAGCAGCACCAGCGGCAACGGCACCTCGAAGAGGTACAGGCTCAACGCCGTCAGCTCGGCCGACGTATAGGCGAGCGCCTGCGGCAGCCCGTACCGGTTGCCCCATGGATCGATGCCGAAGCCGAGACCCGCGGACGGACCGAGCGCCGCCTGGTAGCCGAACTGCGTGGCGGCACCAAAGAAATGCGCGTTGTGCGCGGCCACCGCGATCAGCATCGGCAACGCAGCCGCGGCCGCGATCACGGCGTAGGTGTAGCGCCGGCCGGCCAGCGCGTAGCCCAGTGCAACCGCGCCCAAGGCGAATGCGGTCAGCGGCCGCATGGTGAACAGCGCGCCGAGCGCAACGCCGGCCAGTGTCGCGTGCCACCACTTGCCGTCACGCGCGCGCACCGCGAAGAACAGCGCCGCGGCGGCACAGGCATCAGCCGGAATGTGGCTCATGAATGCGCCGGACAGCGCGAGGCTGAAAGGCGAAAGCGCGGCGAGCAGGGCCGCCAGCCGCGCGAGGACGAGGTTGGGGACGAGCGCGTGCAGCGCCAGCGTCGCAAAGCATACCGCCACTCCCCAACACAATGGTCCGATCAGGGACACGATGTGCAGCTTCCAGCCGAGGGCGAGCAGCAGCACGTGGCCAGGCGGATATTGCGAGACCCAGCCGTTGCGGGTGAGCAGCGTCTGCTGCATATGCCAGACCTCGCTGTTCTCGGTCACCGGCCCTGCGGTCATGCCCGCCGCCAGATAGCGCGCGTGGACGAGCTGCGCGAAGCTGTCGATCAGCGTCGGCAGGCCGCCCAGCACGGCCTGCGCAATGACGGTTGCCAGCAATGCGGCCGCCAGTGCGAGCACGACGGTGAACGTCCGCGTCGTGGGTTTGCGCAGAGGCTCGAGCATCCGATGTACGCGGCTCTCGAGTGAGGGCGCGTCGACCAGGAGCGCGGCGAGCAACCCGAGCAGCGCGCACAACAGCAGGCCGCTCCACAGCATCGCGCTTTGGGCGGATGCCTGCGCCGCGGTCGCCTGTCCGGCCCATCCGGTCGAGCTACCCGCCAGTAAGCGCCAAAGCGGAACGGCGGCGAGCAGACCGATCGCCGCCGCCAGCGCACGGCGCAGGGCGTCGATGTGCGCTAACGTGAACCCCCGCTCGGCGCGCCGCTGGCCCCGCGCTCGTGCACGGCGGCGTCCGGCAGCGCCAATGCTGGTGTGTAGAGCGGCGCACGCGATCCCAGGAAATTGAACTTGAAGATGTGCCAGAACGCGGCGATGCCGTCCTTCCAGCCGATCTTCTTGCCTTCGGCGTACGTCCGTCCCGAGTAGGAGATGGGCATCTCCCAGATGCGCGCGCGCGTTTGCGCCAGCTTGGCGGTCAGCTCCGGCTCGATGCCGAAACGCTCCGCGCTGAGCGGCAGGCTCTTCATGAGGTCGGCGCGCACCATCTTGTAACATGTCTCCATGTCCGTGAGGTTGAGATCGGAGAACATGTTCGAGATGAGCGTGAGGACCTTGTTGCCCACGCTGTGCCAGAAATAAAGGACGCGATGCGGCCCGCCCAGGAAGCGGCTGCCGAATACGGCGTCCGCCCGCCCCTCGCGAATCGGCTTGATCAGATCCGGGAATTCGGCCGGATCGTATTCCAGGTCCGCGTCCTGGATGACGATCACCTGCCCGCTCGCCGCCTGTATGCCGGCCCGCACCGCAGCGCCCTTGCCGCGATTCTGCGGCTGCAGAAT
>CBJLQC010000366.1:0-3517 GCA_966424955.1 uncultured bacterium
GGCGTGGCGATCCTGAGCCGCACGCCGCGGCTGCTCACCATGGGGCGCCTCACCCAGCAAAAAGGCATCGACGTGCTGTTGCGCGCGTTGACGCGGCTGCGCGATCTGGATTTTGCTCTCGACATCGCGGGCGACGGCCCCGATCGCGCCGGACTCGAGCGTATGGCGCAGGAGCTGGGTGTCGCCGAGCGTGTCCGCTTCCTGGGCTGGGTGCCGCGCGCCGAGATCGCCCGCACTTACGCTGACGCCGCCGTGTTCGTGTTGGCCTCTCGCATCGAGGGTATGCCCAACGTAGTGCTCGAGGCCATGGCCTACGGTCGGCCGGTGATCTGCACGCGCGTGTTCGGTGCGGCCGAGCTGGTCGATGAGGGCAAGACCGGTCTGCTCATCGATGTCGAAGATGAAGTGCAGCTCACCGAAGCACTGCGCACATTGCTCACCAGTCCGGACCTGCGGGCGTGCATGGGCGCGGCGGGCCGCCGGCGCGTCGAGGAGCGTTTCACGTGGGCCGCGACCGCGCAATCCTATCTCAACCTTCTGTCGCGAGGCTGACATGTGCGGGATTTGTGGCGTCAGCTTCGCGGATCCAGCCCGGCCACCCGAGCGTGCGGTGCTGGAGGACATGAATCGCGCCATCCGGCATCGCGGTCCCGACAGTGACGGCTTCTATCTCAACGCGGGCGTGGGATTGGCGGCGCGTCGCCTGGCCATCATCGATGTCACCGGCGGCGACCAGCCGCTCCACAACGAAGACGGCACCGTGCACGTCGTCTTCAATGGGGAGATCTACAATCATGAGCAGCTGCGCGCGCAGCTCGAGCAGCGCGGCCATCGTTTCCGCACGCGCACCGACACGGAAGCGATTGTGCACGCGTACGAGGAATTCGGTGCCGACTGCGTGCAGCATTTGCGCGGCATGTTTGCCTTCGCCGTTTGGGATGACCGCGCGCGTGCTCTGTTACTGGCCCGCGACCGGGTGGGCAAGAAGCCCCTCTACTACGCCCTGCACGATGGCGCACTGATCTTCGGCTCCGAGCTGAAGTGCCTGCTGCGTTACCCGGGCTTTGCACCCGCGCCCGACCTGCGGGCCATCAACGATTACCTGACGTTGCAATACGTGCCCGATCCCCTGGCCGCGCTGCAGGGTGTGCACAAGCTGCCGCCGGCGCACGTGCTGCGCTGGCAGGGCGGCGCCGTTCAGCTGCAGCGCTATTGGCAGCTCGGCTTCGAGCCGAAGCTGGAGCTTTCCTTCGCGCAGGCCCGGCAGGCCGTGCGGGAGTCGGTCACGGAGGCTGTGCGGATCCGCCTGATGAGCGACGTGCCATTGGGCGCCCATCTGAGCGGCGGCATCGATTCGGCGGTCGTGGTGGGTGTCATGAGCCGGCTGATGGACCGACCGGTAAGCACGTTTTCGGTGGGCTTCCGCGAAGAAGCTTACAGCGAGTTGCGGTACGCGCGGGAGATCGCGCAGCTCTACCACACGGATCATCACGAGCTGGTGATCGAGCCGCAGGCACTCGAGGTTTTGCCGCAGATGGTCGCGAGTTTTGATGAGCCGTTCGCGGATGCGGCCGCCATCCCGCTGTGGTATCTCGCGCGGTTCACCCGGCAGCACGTGACGGTCGCGCTCAACGGCGACGGCGGTGACGAAGCGTTCGCCGGCTACCAGAGGTATTACGCAGATCCGATTGCCGACTGGTATGGCGCCATGCCGCGGCCGCTACGCCGGCGCGTCCTCGATCCTCTGCTGGCCGCGCTGCCCGCGCGCGCTGACGTACCCGCCGAGCGCAGCTACGCCGGCGCACTGCGCCGGCTCAGCCGCGCCGCCGCGGTGCCGCGCGGCGCCAGCGTGGTGCGCTGGGGGAGTTATTTCGATGAAGCGGAAAAGCTGGCTCTCTTCCGCCCCGAGGTGCGCGCGACCTTCGCTGCTCCCGCCAGCTTCGCGCGGCTGGTCGCCGATTTCTGCGAGGCGCCCGCGCGGCAGCGCGTAGATCGTACCCTTTATGCCGACACGCTGAATTATCTTCCGGGTGCGTTGCTCGTGAAAGCCGACCGCATGACGATGGCACATTCGCTGGAGGCGCGTTCGCCGCTGCTCGATCACCGTTTGCTGGAGCTGGCCGCGCGCCTGCCGGTGCGCCACAAGCTGCAGGGCCGGCGCACCAAGCGCGTGCTGCGCGCCGCTTTCGCGGACCTGCTGCCCCCGGCGCTGGCCGCGCGGCCGAAGATGGGGTTCGGCGTTCCGCTCGCCGCCTGGTTCCGCGGCCCGCTGCGCGCTGCCGCGCATGACCTGCTGTTGGCGGCCGACAGCAGAATCCGCGATTACCTGCGCCCCGAACCGGTGCAGCAGCTGCTGCGGGAAAATTCGGCCGGAGCCGCCGATCATGGGAAGCGGATCTGGGCTCTGCTCAATCTCGAATGCTGGTTGCGCCAATACGCGACTGCCACGGAGGCATGATGAGTCAAGCTGTCTACGACGCGCACTATTACGACAATTGCTGGGATACCCAGTGGGACGACATGAAGAAGTACGGTCCCATGTCGCGGCACATCCGCCGTTATATCAAGAAGCTGATCCGTCCGCTGCCGTTCCGCAGCGTGCTGGACGTGGGCTGCGGCCAGGGTTCGCTGCTCATGGAGCTGATGCAGGAATTCCCGGGCATCGTGCCGCACGGCGTCGATTTGTCGCCGTCTGCCGTCGAATTCGCGAAACGGCGCGTGCCGGGCGGCACCTTCGGCACGCTCGATCTCACGGCCGGCACTACGGGACGCGCCTACGATCTGCTGGTTTGCAGCGAGGTGCTCGAACACATCGAAGATGACGTGGCGGCCATGAAGAACCTGCGCCGCATGTGCAGCGGTCACCTGGTCGTGACCACCGTGCAGGGCCGCATGCGCAAATTCGAGCCGGAGGGTGTCGGCCATGTGCGCAACTACCGGCGCGGCGAGCTGGTGGCCAAGCTGCGCGCAGCGGGCTTCGATATCGTCCGGGATGTAAGCTGGGGATTTCCGCTGTTCTCACCGCTCTATCGCGACCTGCTCGAGCTGACCGGCGCGAAAGGCACGACCGGGGAATTCGGCACGGGCCGCAAGCTGCTCTCCACGGCGATGTATTACGCGTTCTTTTTGAATCTCCCCGTGTGGGGCGACGAGATCTTCGTGCTGGCCCGCGCGCGTGACGGAGGCATGCCCTGAAATGATCAACGAACCAGACACCGACGTGCTGGTCGAACGCCGCTCCGCTCCGCGGGACCGGGCCATCTCCGTAATCGTGCCCGTCTACAACGAAGAGCTCAACGTGGACGAAGTGCATGCGCGACTCGCGGAAGTGCTGCAGAGTGATGACGTCGAATTCATTTTCATCGACGACGGCAGCACGGACGCCACCGGCGAGCGTCTGTTGGCGCTGGCGACGCTGGATCCGCGCGTCAAGGTGATCCAACTGCGTCGCAACTACGGTCAGACCGCCGCGCTGTCGGCGGGTATCGACCACGCGCGCGGGCGCATCATCGTGCCC
>CBJLQC010000367.1:0-3514 GCA_966424955.1 uncultured bacterium
TGAAGCGCGCGGCGGCACTCGCCGTGCTCGCGCCGTTGCTGTTGCTGGGCGGGCAGCAACTCCGTCACCTGCTGAGTGCCGGTCCATCCATCGCGACGCTCGCGCTCGTCCCGCTGGCCAACGCGACGGGCAATCCCCAGGCGCAATACTACGTCGAAGGCTTGACCGACGGTCTCATCGTGCAGCTGGGGAGTTTTACCGAAGCACGCATCATTTCGCGCGCCTCCGCGCAGCGCCTGGCGGGCCGCCCGCAGGCGCGCGCGCAGGTGGCGCGTCAGTTGGGCGCGGACGTGATTGTCGAGGGCGCCGTCCGCCGTGCGGACGAACGCGTCGCCCTTCAACTCAGACTCATCGAGCCGAGCCGCGGCCGCGTGCTCTGGTCCGAAACCTACGAGCGGGACGCGCGCGATGTGCTGGCCCTGCAAGTCGACGCGGTACGCGACCTCGCGCTCGCCATGCGCGTCGCCGTGCGCGCGGACGCGGCCGAACGCTTCGCGGTGGTGCGTGCGGTCAGCCCGGCCGCCTACGAGGCGTACCTGCAAGGCCGTTACGAGTGGAATCAGCGCACCCCGCAATCGCTGCAACGTGCACTCGCCCACTTTGCACGCGCGGTGGAGATCGATCCGACGTATGCGCCTGCTTACGCGGCCATGGCCGACTGTTACAATCAGCTGGGGACCGTGATGGTGGGGACCGGGTCGCCCAGTGAATGGCGGCCGCGCGCCGCCGCTGCCGCGATCAAGGCGCTACAGCTCGATCCCCATTCAGCCGAAGCACAAGCCGCCCTCGGCTATGTGCGGCATTACCAGTGGCAATGGCAGGATGCGGAAGCAGCGCTCAAACGCGCCATCGAGCTGAACCCCAGCTCATCGCTGGCGCATATCTGGTATGCCAACCTGCACATGTCGCTCGGGCACTACGACCAGGCATTGCAGCAGGTCGCCATTGCGCAGAAGCTCGATCCGTTCTCGCAGATCGTGAATACCAATGCCGGTTGGGTGCTGATGGTCGCGGGCCGGCACGCTGAGGCGATCGTCGAGCTGGAGCGCGTCCTGGCATTGGACTCGACCTACGTGCAGGCGAGACAGCGACTGGTCAGCGCGCTCCGCTGGGCCGGCCGGCTGCCCGCCGCGGTGGCCGAAGCGGAACGCGTCGTCGCGCTGACGGACAGCAGCACGCAAAGCCTGAGCGGCCTCGCAGCCACCTACGCGCGCGCCGGTCGTCCCGGCGAGGCACGCGCGCTGCTGGGCATACTGCGGGCGCGTGCCGAGCAGCAGTACGTGCCGCCCTGGTCGTTCGTGCACACCCTGGTGCTGCTCGGTGAGATCGATAGTGCAGCCGTGTGGACAGAGAAGGCATTCCGGGAGAAGTCCAACGCGATGGTGTATCTGGAAACCGAACCTGAAGTGGCGCCCTTGCTGCGCCACCCACGCGTGCAGCCGGTGTTGCACACCGTAGGACTCGAATGAAGCAGCCCGACCAGCAACTCACTCAGCTCCTCGTGCGTTGGTCGCAGGGTGACCAGAACGCCCTCGAGCAATTGCTGCCGCTGATCTACGAAGAGTGCCGGCGCCTGGCCGCCCGGCAGCTGCGTCGGGAACGTGAGGATCATACTTTGAACGCCACGGCGCTGGTGCACGAGCTTTACTTCAAGCTAGTGGATCAGCGCTCGGTAACGTGGCAGAATCGCGCGCAGTTTTTTGCCCTGGCCGCCCAGCTCATGCGGCGCATCCTGGTCGATTATGCCCGTGCACGCAACACGCGGAAGCGCGGCGGCTCGGCCATCGTGCTGACCATGTCGCCCGACATCGCCCAAGCGGACGATCCCGCGGCCGGCGACATTCTCGCGATCGATGAAGCACTTCAGCGGTTGGCGGCGATCGACAGCGAACAGGTGCGCATCATCGAACTACGCTTCTTCGCCGGCTTGACCGTGGAAGAAACGGCGCACGTGCTGGGGCGATCACCACGAACGATCAAGCGGGAATGGCAGCTGGCCAAGGCGTGGCTGTACCGGGAACTTCAGACGAACAACACCAATGAATGATCATATGAAAAGACTGATTTGGCTTGCCGCGATCGCTACCGCCGCCTGGTCCGCGTCGGCCGCGGCACAGCAAAGCGTAACACCCGAGACCACCCGCGCCGGCTTACCGCACGACTCCACGGTCCTGCGCATCATCAAACAGCGAGTCGAAGAAAAACGCAGCAAGGGCATCGTCGTCGGGTTGCTGGACCCGGATGGGCGGACGCGCATCATCGCGTACGGCGATCCCGGTGCCGGGCGCCCGCCGCTGGACGGCAACACGGTTTTCGAGATCGGCTCGATCACCAAGGTCTTCACCGGCACACTGCTCGCCGACATGGTGAGCAAGGGCGAAGTGAAGCTCGATGACCCGGTTCAGAAATACCTGCCCGCCGGCGTGCGCATGCCCGCGCGCGACGGCGCGCCGATCACGCTGGCGCACCTGGCCGAGCAGAATTCCGGGCTGCCGCGCCTGCCGTCGAACATGGCGCCGAAGAACGCGGCGAATCCCTACAGCGACTACACGGTGCAGCAGATGTACGAGTTTCTCTCGTCGTACCAGCTGCCCCGCGCGCCGGGCGAGCGCTACGAGTACTCGAATCTGGCCGTCGGGCTGCTCGGCCACGTGTTGGCGTTACGCGCGGGGCAGTCGTACGAGGAAGCGTTGCGCACACGCATCCTCGAACCGCTCGGCATGCGCCAGACCGCGATTACGCTCACGCCTTGGATGCGCGAACACCTGGCCCTCGGTCACAACGGTGGCGGCGACGTCGTCGCCGGCTGGGACCTGCCCACGCTCGCCGGCGCGGGCGCCTTGCGCTCGAACGCCCACGACATGCTCAAGTTCCTCGCCGCCAACGTCAGCCCCCGTGGATCGCTCGGACCTGCGCTCGCGCTCGCCCAGCGCGAGCGCGCTCCAGCCGGTGCCGCCATGCACATCGGCCTGAACTGGCACATGCTGCACGCGGGCGCCGATACCATCGTCTGGCACAACGGCGGCACGGGCGGCTATCGCACGTTCGCCGCGTTCAACCCGCGCCAGCGCACGGCGGTCGTGGTCCTGACGAACACCGGTGGGCAGGGGGCCGATGACATCGGCTTTCATCTGCTCAACAGCTCGTTGCCGCTGGCGCCTGCGCCCGCGCCGGTGAAGCAGCGCACGGCCATCGAGCTGGGCGAGTCGGTCCTGCAGCGCTACGTCGGCACGTACGAGTTCGCGCCGCAGTTCTCGATCGAGGTGACCCGCGAGGGCAACACACTCTGGGGGCAGGCAACGCAGCAGCCGCGCTTCCGGCTGTGGCCTGAAACCGCAACCGATTTCTTCCTGAAAGAAGTCGATGCGCAGATCACGTTCGTCGTCGACGCGACGGGCGCGGCGACCGGGATGGTCCTGCACCAGAACGGCAGAAATCCGGAGGCGCGGAAGGTCAAATGACCTCCGTCGACGGCGTAAATACGGCCGAGCCGTTCAGCGAACCGAGATTGTCG
>CBJLQC010000368.1:0-3510 GCA_966424955.1 uncultured bacterium
AAGAACTAGTTGCCGCCCGTCTGGTGGTGTGGCGCGTGCACGGGTTTCGACTCCGGCGATCCCCACTGCCGTAACCAGATCGACAGCACCACGATCGTCAGCACGGCGAGGAATTCGCTCTGCCAGTTCTGGAACGACTCGTACCAGAAGCGCGGCTCGTCCATGTATCCGAACATGCCGACAGGCTGCCCGCCGTGCTCGACCTGCTCCTCGCTGAATTTGCGCGCGCCCGCCGCGGCGTGGCCCAGGAATGAGCCGATAAAGAGCAGCAATAGGGCGAGACTCAGGGAGTTCTTGTAGAGAAGGAGGATCAGCCCGCCGCGCCGAACCGGGCCGGGTGCATCCGGATCGTCGCGATGGATCTCGGGATCTTCGTCGACCTCTTCGTCACCGCCGGGTGTCTTGGATTCGGCAGATCCCTTCTGAAAGAGGAAGACCGTCAGAAAGACGTAAAACGCCATCTGCAGGAACTCACTCTCCCAGTTCTCGAAGACCGTCTCGCCGAAATCGTTGCCGGAGATGAATTCGGTGTAGCCGATGGTCGGATCGCCGTGGTCGCGCTGCTCGGCGTTGTAGGCTTTCCAACCGGCAACGCTGTGCCCGGCAAGGCTTCCGGCGAACAGCAGGAAGAGAACAATGGAGAGGCTGTTGTTCTTCCACATGGCCGGGTGGCCCGTGCAAAACTCAGGCTGCGGCGGCGAGAATCGCGATGACGACAGCCAGCAGGGTGGCGGCGACCGCCGCCATCCAGGACAGCTCGGCGTCGCGGCTCTCGTCTTCGTGCTCGGGCGGGATTCTATGGGTGGACAAGACTCTGCTCCTTCCGTTTCGTAGCGGCCAGGCCGCCAATCTACGCGGAAACCGCGGGCATGAAAGTAGGCCGCGTGGGCAGAGTTTTTGCCCTGTTTGGGCACAAGACACAGGCGTAACGACTGCTGCGAAAAGGGGGAGTGATGGCGGCACGCGCAATGTGGAAGGGTGCCATCACCGTGGGCCGTACCAGGGTGCCGGTCAAGCTGTATTCGGCCGTGCAGGACCAGGGGGTGCATTTCCGGTTGCTGCACAAGACGGACAAGCAGCCGCTCAAGCAGCACATGGTGAACCCCGAGACTGACGAGGTGGTGGAGCACGCGGATGTGAAGAAGGGCTACGTCGATGAAGGCGGCATTGTCGTCATGCTCGATGACGATGAGCTCGACGAGCTGAAGCCCGACGAGAGCCGCGACATCGAGATTACGCGCTTCGTGCCGGCCACCGCCATTTCCCACGGCTGGTACGACCGCCCGTATTGGCTCGGCCCGGACGAAAAGGGCAAGAACGGCTATTTCGCGCTGGCGGAGGCGCTCGCGGCGGAGGGCAGGGAAGGTATCGCCAAGTGGGTCATGCGCGGCAAGGAATATGTCGGCGCATTGGTCCCGGAGAACGGCTACCTCATGCTCATCACGCTGCGCCATGCCGGTGAAGTCGTGGAATCGAAGGACCTGCCGCGACCGGCGGGCCGTGCACTCGAGAGGAAGGAAGTCGCACTGGCCGAGCAGCTGGTGAGCGCGCTGGAAGGCGAGTGGAAGCCCGAGGATTTCGAGGACGAGTATCGCGACCGGCTGCTGGATTTCATTGAGAAGAAGGCCAAAGGCCGGGCGCCCAAGGTGCGCAAGCTGCGCCCGAAGCGCGAGTCGAAGAAGGACCTGGCCGCGATCCTCGAGGCCAGCCTGAAGAGCACGAGCAAGGAGCGGAAGAGTGCCTGAGGAGCAGCAGGAAATTCGCGCGCGGGCCTTCTGGTCCGGCACCATCACCTTCGGACTGGTGAGCATCCCGGTGAACCTGTTCCCGGGCGTGCGCAGCCAGCGCGCGGCGCTGCGTATGCTGGCGGATGATGGCACGCCGCTGCAGCGCCGTTTCTTCTGCGAGAAGCAGAAGCGCGAAGTCGATGGCGACGAGATCGTGCGCGGCTACGAGATGTCGAAAGGCAAATTCGTCGTCGTCACGGATGATGAGCTGGATGCGCTGGAGCCGAAGAAGTCGCGTGACATCGACCTGCGCCGGTTCGTCCCTGCCGGCGAGATCGATCCGCTTTTCTTCGAGCGCTCCTACTACCTCGCGCCGGCGGGCGAAACCACCAAGGCATATCGCCTGCTGGCGGAAACCATGGAGAAGACCGGGCGCGCCGGCATTGCCACCTTCGTCATGCGCGGCAAGGAATATCTGGTCGCGATCGTCGCGGAAGACGGGCTGCTGCGCGCGGACACGCTGCGCTTCGCCGACGAGCTGCGGCAGCCGAAAGACGTCGGCCTGCCGGCCGTACCCAAGGTCAAGGCGGCGGAAGTCACGAAGCTCCGCAAGCTGATCAAGTCACACAGCAGCGCGAAGCTCGCTGAGTCGGAGCTGGAGGACCAATACAGCGAGCGCATCCGCAAGCTGGCGGCGAAGAAGGAACGCAGGCACGAGGACGTCTATGAGCTGCCGGAAGACGTGGCCGAGGAAGAAGCCGGCGACGTGCAGGTCATCGACCTGGTCGAAGTGTTGAAGCGCAGCCTGAAAACCGGTGGCAGCAGTCGCTCGGCGCGCAAGACCACCCGCAAGGCCGCGCGGCGCCGCAAGGCTTCCTGACTAGTTGGTGGTCACCGTGGTTTGCGTCACGAGCTTCGGCGCGGTGCCCACGATGTTGTGATAGATCGTGATCCGATACGTACCGCGCGACAGCCCGAATGTGCTCACCCGATACTGCGCCGCGCTGAGCTGCGCCGTACACGTGGCATCCGCCTCGTACGCGCTGGCCGTGAACCGGATCTCGGCACCGGTGCGCCGATAATCGCCGCGCAGCTCGAAGCAGGGGTGCGGCAACAAAAACAATCCGTCGATCTGCAGGTTGCGCAGCTGCGTGGCAACTGCGGCCTGATCGACCATGGTGGAATCGAAGCTCACCGGCGTCCAGGTGAACGTGAAGTTGTCGTCATCGCTGCCGACGACGCTGCTGCACGCTGCCGCCAGCAGTGCGCACGCACTGAACAGCACGAACCGCCTCACCTTCATAATGCCGGCATCCCGCGGGCCCACTCGGTGTAGCCGCCGTGCACGTGGCGCACGTTCTGGACGCCCAGTGCCTGCAACACGCTGGCTGCGATCGCCGCGCGTGAGCCGCTCTGGCAGAACACGGCGATCGGCCGATCGCGCGGCAGCTCGTCGATACGGTCGGCGAGGTAACCGAGTGGGATGTGGATCGAGCCCGGGATGTGCCCGGCTTCCCATTCGTTGGTGCCGCGCACATCGACGCCGACGGCCGCGCCGGTATCGATTAACCGCGTCAGCTCGTCCGTCCGGATCGCCGCGGTCTGCTGCAGATCGGCGCGGCCGGCCAGGAGCTGGGCGTCATAATAGCCGCGCAACCGGTCGAGGCCGATCAACGCGAGGTCGCGCGCCACCGATTCCGGCGCGACGTGCTCGTCAATGATCAAGGCAAAGTCGCGCTCATACGAGATCAGCCAGCCGGCCCAGGTGGTGAAGGACTGGTCA
>CBJLQC010000369.1:0-3508 GCA_966424955.1 uncultured bacterium
AGGCCGGTGGTGAGCGCGTGAATGTCACGGCGGCCTACATGGTGGGCGCCACCGCGCTCGATGGTCTCGTGCGCGCGTTCGCCATAGACTCGACCACTACGGTCGGTGAGCTGCGACGTCGTCACGCCACCGATCCCGCAGTCACCGCCGCGCTCGGCCGGCTGGCAACCGGCGCGCTGCTGTTCGGCGCCATGCTCAAGGAGGGTGACCAGCTGGTCACGGTGCGCGTCCAGGGCAATGGTCCCGCCGGTACGCTGCTGGCCTCCGCCAACGGTCACGGCGAGGTGCGCGGCCTCGTCAGCAATCCGCGTCCCGATGTCGAGCAGGTCAACGCAATCGGCAAGCTCAATGTCTCCGGTGTCGTCGGTACCGAAGGACGTCTCACCGTAACGCGCGATCTCGGCATGCGTCAGCCGCACACCAGCACCGTGCAGCTCGTCTCCGGCGAAGTCGGCGAGGACCTCGCGCACTTCCTCGTTACCAGCGAGCAGATCCCATCCGCCGTCGGCATCGGCGTTTTCGTGCAGACTACGGGTGATGTCGAGGCCGCCGGCGGTTACATCGTTCAGCTCATGCCCGGCATCACCGACTCGCAAGCCGCCCGCATCGAGGCGGTCATGAAGGATCTCCCGCACCCCACCACGATGTTGCGCGAAGGCGATCGCCCCGAGCAGATGCTCACGCGCATCTTCGACCGCGATCTCGAGATCCTCGAGAACAAGCCGGTGCGCTTCCACTGTCCCTGCTCCCGCGAACGCGTGGAACGCGCGCTCATGCTGCTCGGCCGCGACGAGCTGATCGCCACGATCGAAGCCGATGCGGCCAAGGGCGCGACCGAGGTGGTCTGCCAGTTCTGCACGGCTGTGTACATGATTACGATTCCGGAGCTGGAGGCGCTGGTGTCGGCCTTGAATTGAGCCGATTCGGCGCCATTTTCCGTCAAATGGTTGCCTGACGGGCGGCTAATCGTCAAATTGGTAGCTCCCCGGGTCAACTCCATAGAAAGACAGAATGCTCGGTTTCCGACGTAAGGAAGAAGCCTCTCTCGACGCTTCGTGCGGGATGATGGAAGAGCTGGAGCGGCTGTGGCGTCGTCTGCGCGCGTTAGCGCATGTCGCGCCCGTCCTGCTGGTCGTCGGTTTCAGTGCAGGCGAGATCGCAAACCGTGTGTTGTCGGTTCCCGAAGACAAGGCCGTGCGGCTGGGCGAGAAGGCAGTACCGCAAACGGATCTCGAGCAGTGGGCCGGCCGCATGCAGCGCATTCGCGGCGAAGGTCAGAAGACGGTCAGCTATGTCTCCCTCTATCGTGATCATGTAGAACCGGTGGAAACGGTGCTGCGCCGTCACGGCATCTCGAGCACGGTAGCCCGCAAGATTTCCTGGCCGTTGGTCGAAGAGTCCTACCGCCGCAATCTCGAGCCGGCGACCGTGATGTCGATCATGTTGATCGAAAGTGAAGGCAAGCCGACGGCGCGCAGTTTCGTGGGTGCTGCGGGCCTGATGCAGGTGATGCCGTTCTGGGCTGGCCGGTGGCGCGGGTGCGGCAAAGACCTGTATGACATCGAGACCAACCTGTGCAACGGCACGTCGATCCTGGCGTGGTACTTCCGCAACTTCGATGGTGAGCGCAAGGCGCTGCTCGGCTACAACGGCTGCGTGCGCGGCACCAATACGCCGCGCTGTCACACGTATCCGGACAAGGTTGCGAGATTGCGCGACCGCATACGCCGCGAGCTGGAGGCGGCGCGACCGCCGCAGCCGGTCGAGAGTACCGACTGAGATTCTCAAAAAGCCCGGAAATCCGGGCTTTTTGATTTGCTGCGCGCGACTATTTCTCGAGCCGCGCGGCGAGCTGGCTCAGCAGCTCGGCGCACGCATGCAATCCCTTGTCGAACGCTTCCACGGCCATCCACTCGTTGGGTGCATGCGCATTCTCGCCGGGTAATCCGAAGCCCATGAGGAGCGCGGGCGCGCCCAGGATGTTTTCGAACTCGGGAACGATCGGGATCGACCCACCAGACCCGGCGTATACCGGCTTTTTGCCCCAGCCCTGCTCGAGCGCAGCGGCCGCGGCCTCATAAAGGGGGCCCTGCACATTCGCCCGCCACGGTTTGCCGCCGTGCAGGTAATCGACGCGAACCTGTACGCCAGCGGGGGCCATCTTCTCGACGTGTTTGCGGAACAGCTCCGCGATTTTCTGCGGATCCTGGTTGGGCACGAGGCGGCAGCTGACCTTCGCCATGGCATGCGCGGGCAGCACGGTTTTGGATCCTTCACCGGTGTAGCCGGAGAGCATCCCGTTCACTTCGACGGTGGGGCGAACCAGCAGCCGTTCGAGCGTGCTGAACTTGCTTTCACCGTGCAGTGATGGCGAGCCGGTTTCCGCGCGGAACTCCTCGTCCTTCCAGGGCAGCTTCTTCAGCTCGGCGCGGAAGTTCTGGGCGGGGTCCACATCGTCGTAGAAACCCTCGATTTGGGCATGCCAGTTCTCATCGTGAAAAGACGCGATGATGCGGGCGAGCGCGGTGGCGGGATTGGTGACGGCGCCGCCGTAGCTGCCGGAATGCAGGTCCTGCGATGGTCCATCCACGTGGATCTCGCAGTACGTCATGCCGCGCAGTGACGCATCCAGGCTGGGCGTGTCGGCTCCCAGCATGGCGGTGTCGGATATGACGACTGCATCACAGGCCAGCTCCTGGGCATGGGCGGTGACGAAAGGCAGGAGGTTTTCGCTGCCGACTTCTTCCTCGCCCTCGAATACCATGACCAGGTTGACGGGCAGCCGGCCCGCGGTCTTCATGTGCGCTTCGGCCGCCTTTACGTGCAGATAGAGTTGTCCTTTGTCATCGACGGAGCCGCGCGCGAAGATCTTTCCATCCCGGATGTTCGGCTCGAAGGGTGGTGACTGCCAAAGATCGAGCGGCTCGACCGGCTGCACGTCATAGTGCCCGTAAATCAGGATGGTGGGCGCTTGCGCACCCGCATCGCGGTACTCGGCCACGATGATCGGATGGCCCTTGGTCGCGTGCACTTGCACCTTCATGCCCAGCTCGCGCGTCCGCTCTGCCAACCATTGCGCGGCGCGTGCGGTATCCTGGTTGTGCTCGCTGCGCGCGCTCACGCTGGGGATGCGCAGGAACTCGAAAAGCTCATCGCGAAAACGTTGTTTGTGGCTGTCGATATAGGAATGAATATCCTGACTCATGTGATCTCCTCACGCCGACTGCAGGTACGAACGGAACGGCGCGGGCAAATTGTCGATGCTCATGTCGCGCGGCAATGGCGGCTCGCTGGCACTCAGCGTATGCCAGAACAGCACGTTGCCGTGCGCGCGCTTGACTTCTGCCAGCAGCGCGGCGGCCGCCTTGGCGGTATAGGTAGCGTCGACATGGATGCCGATACCACGCAGGACGCTGGCGGCGACGTCGGCGGCCTCCGTGCTGATGCCATAGCCGCGGCCGATATACTCGTGCCGTAACTCCACCAGGTCGAAGGCGGCGACCTGCTC
>CBJLQC010000370.1:0-3505 GCA_966424955.1 uncultured bacterium
GCACCGGCGGCTGCGCGAGAGCGCGCGCCTACGCCTGTGCCGGCCGCCGCGCCGGCAGACTTCCGGCCGAGCACCGCGAAGCAGCAGCGGCCGCAGCCGCGCGTGACCGTCTCGTTCGACAACGAGCCGATCATGAACGTGCTGCTAACCTTCTCGGAGTTCGCCAATCGCAGCATCGTGGCGCACCCGACCGTGCGCGCGACGACCGTGACCGCGGACGTGAAGGACCAGCCCTGGGACGTCGCGCTGGAAGCGATTCTCTCGGCGCACGGCATGTCCGCGCACGAGAACAGCAGCGGCATCATCATCGTGGAGCCGCTCACCAATATCCTGCAGCGCCAGCAGACCGAGCCGCCCGAGACGCGTGCCTTCTACATCAAGTACGCGAGCGCGGACACGCTGGTGCAGGCGATCCAGCCGCTGCTGACGCAGGGCACGGGTAAAGCGACGGTGAACCCGAACGCCAACGCGCTGCTGATTACCGACACGCGCAGCGCGCTCGAGCGCATTACGCCGATCATCGACCAGATGGACGTGCGCACGCCGCAGATCACCATCGCGGCCAAGATCATCTTCATCGACCGCACGCAGCTGGAAGAGCTGGGCTTCGTATACGACCTGAAGGACTCGCGCGGCTCGCAGCTCAATTCCGTGGTACAGGGCTGGAACGACTCGAACGGGAACGGCGTGTTCGATTCCGGGGAAGAATCCGACCAGAACCTGATCTCGCTGGGCGGCAACTCGGTCGCGGCCCTGGCCAACGCCAACTACCGCGTCGCGGCGCCGGCGCTGGAGCTGGTCAGCACCTTGCTGCTGGGCCGTCACTCGCTGATCACTTTCATCGACGCGCTGCAGTCGGTACAGCTGACGGACATTCAGGCGGCGCCGTCGATCACGGTCATGGATCACCGCGAAGCCCGCATTCAGGTGGGTGAGCGCACACCGGTTCGTACCATTGACGCGGGCGCCGCCACGGGCGGTACCGCGATCGCGACGGTCCGTACCGAGCAGACCGGTATCATTCTGCGCGTCACGCCGCACATCGTCGGCAACACCCAGGTGATGCTCGAGCTGCACGCCGAGCGTTCCAACATCGCGGCCGCGCCTTCCGATCTGGGCTTCACCTTCCAGACCCAGGAAGCGCAGACGCAGGTGCTGGTCGAAGACGGCGAGACCGCCGTCATCGGCGGCCTCACGATCATCGAGAAGACCGAATCGCGGGCCGGTATCCCGATTCTCATGAACATCCCGGTGGTCGGCGCGCTCTTCCGCCAGACGCTGGAGCGTGAGAACAAGCGCGACCTGCTGATCATGGTCACGCCGCACATCGTACGGGAAGGTATGTAATGAATACCAAAGGCAAATCGCGCTGGGCCATGGCCGCAGCGCTCAGCGGTATGGTGCTGGTGGCCGCGTGCGAAGGTTCCAATCTCTTCGACACGCAGGCGGCCCAGAACACCGAGCCGCGCGTGCAGGTGTTCGCACCCGCTTCCGTATTCGCGGGCGACACCGTCACGGTCAACCTCTCGGCGACCGCGCCCCTCAATATTCAGCGCATTGAAGTGTCGATGCGGGGCGCCGTAACCAAGGACACGCTGATTCTGACCGCAGCCGTACCCAGCATGAACGCGGTTTTGAAAGTGGGCACACCCGCCGTGCTGCCCACCGACATGCTGCTGATCAGCGCCCAGGTCGCCGACCTCAGCGGACGGCTCAGCCGCACCGCCGCGGATACGGTTATGGTGCTTACCAACTGAGGTTGGCGGGGGCGTCGGCGGGGTGTGCGGACTCCTCGCTTTCGCCCTCGTCAGCTTCCGATACAGAGGCCGTGAAGATTACACGGAAAGGACGCCGAATTCGATCTCGGCGTCCTTTCTATTTCCTCTTTGCGTCCTCGCGGTATTTTACCGCATGCGTTTTCATTTCCATACCGCCGGCGAATCGCATGGCCGCGGACTCCTGACACTGGTCGAGGGCGTCCCCGCCGGCCTTTCGCTGCTCGCCGAGCGCGATGTCGATCCCGAGCTCAAGCGCCGGCAGGGCGGGTACGGCCGCGGCGGCCGCATGAAGATCGAACAGGATCGCGCGGAGTTCCTCGCCGGCGTGCGGCTCGGCGAAACACTGGGTTCCCCGATCGCGCTGGTCATCTGGAATCGGGACTGGGAGAACTGGCAGCACGTCATGTCGGCCGCGCCGGTCGCGGCCGCCGATGACATCGCCGCCCGGGCCGTCCATCTCCCGCGCCCTGGCCATGCCGATCTGGTCGGGGTGCTCAAATACGATCGCGCGGATGCGCGCGACATCCTGGAGCGCGCGTCGGCGCGTGAGACCACCGCGCGGGTCGCGGCCGGCGCGATCGCCAGGCGGCTGTTGCAGGAATGTGGTATCTCGATCGGCAGTCACGTGGTGATGCTGGGCGGCATCGAAGCGACGCTGCCCGCCGAGCTGCCGGCGGATCTGAACGCGGCCGTCGATAGCTCGCCGGTGCGCACGCTCGACCCGCAGGCCGGGCAGCGCATGATCGAGGCGATCGATGCAGCCAAGGCAGCGGGTGACACGCTGGGCGGCTGTTTCGAGGTCGTCGTCCGGGGGCTGCCCGTCGGATTGGGAAGTCATGTCAGCTGGGATCGCAAGCTGGACGGCCGCATAGCGCAGGCGCTCATGTCGATCCAGGCGATGAAGGGCGTCGAGATCGGCATGGGATTCGACGCGGCGCGCCGCCCCGGCTCGCAGGTACACGATGTCATCGAAACCGATATGAACGCAGCACGCGCCGGTGGGTACAAGCGGGCCACCAATCGCGCGGGCGGCCTCGAGGGTGGCATGACGACGGGCGGCCCGCTCATTGCACGCGTTGCCATGAAGCCGCTCTCGACATTGATGCGCCCGATGCAAACCGTGAATTTGCGCACGGGCGAGCGCGGTGATGCGGTTACCGAACGCAGCGACGTGGTCGCGCTCGCCGCCGCCGGCGTAGTCGGTGAAGCCATGGTCGCGATCGTCATCGCGGACGCGCTGCTGGAAAAGTTCGGGGCCGACTCCATGAGCGAGCTGCGCCGCAACCTCGACGGCTATCTGCGGTACCTGAACCAGCGCGGTGAGTAACTCGCAGGTCGTGCTGCTCGGCCTGCCTGGCGCCGGCAAGACCACCGTCGGTCCGGCACTCGCGGATCGGCTCGGCTGGACCTTCCTCGATTTCGATCAGCAGATCGAAGCAGAAACCGGCCTGACAGTAGCGGAAATCTTCGCTGCTTACGGCGAGCCGCACTTCCGCCGGCTGGAAGCGGATTTGACAAAGCGGCTAGCTTCCCGGCATCAAGTGGTGTTCGCGCCGGGCGGCGGGTGGATCACGAATCCCGAGCTGCCCGCGCTCCTCGAGCGCGACGCAGTGCTGATCTGGCTGCGCGTACAACCGGAGACCGCGCTGGTTCGCCTGCGCGCCACCGGAGTGAAGCGACCGCTGCTACAGGTTGCGGAGCCGCTCGCCCGCTTGCGCGGGCTGCTC
>CBJLQC010000371.1:0-3504 GCA_966424955.1 uncultured bacterium
CGCAAGAAGAGCGGCGAAATCTATTACGAGGACATCGTCATCCAACCGATTCGTGATGGGCGCGGGCAGATCACGCAATTCGTTTCGACAGCGCGCGACATCACGGCTCGCAAGCATACCGAGACTCATGCCGAGACGGCGGCCTTTTACGACCCGATCACCGGGGTCAGCACGTTCAGGCTGCTGCGCGAGCGTTCACGGCAGATTCTGCCGCTGGCCCGCCGTCATGGCCTGACCGCAGCGCTGGTGCAAGTCGACGTGAAAGGGCTGAGCAGCGTGAGCGCCAGCCACGGCCGCGCGGTCGCGAATGAGCTGTTGCGCAAGGTCGCGGAGCGGCTGAAGCAGGGTCTGCGCGAAAGCGATGTCGTGGCGCGGCTGGAGAACGACGAGTTCCTGATTCTGCTGAGCGATGTGGCCGAGGAAGCCGCGACGGCCCGCGTCGTCCGCCGCCTGCGCGAGATCGTGAGCCGGCCCTACCAGATTCGCGATCGGTCCATCACGGTCGGTTGCAGCTTTGGCGTGGCCCTGTATCCGCAGGACGCCACGACGTTCGATGAGCTGCTCGGCTATGCGGAGGTCGCCATGAAGCGCGCGGAAACGGCGGTGACTGGCTACCAATTCTACAAGCAGGAAACCACCGAGCTGACGGACGAGCGCATCTCGCTGGAAGACGATTTGGTCTGGGCGTGGGAGCGCAGGCAGTTCGTGCTCCACTACCAGCCGGTCGTTGCGGTCACCACCGGGCAGGTGATCGGCGCGGAAGCGCTCGCCCGTGGCCACATCATCGGCATGGAAGCGTTGACCCGCTGGCCGCACCTGCATCGCGGCCTGATCGCGCCGGCGCAATTCATCCCGCTCGCCGAGCGCACCGGCCGAATCGTCGCACTCGACCGCTGGGCGATTGCCACGGCGGCGCGTCAGGCTGCACTCTGGTCGCAGGAAGGCTGGCAGGGGTGGGTGTCCGTGAACCTGTCGGCGCGCTCCCTGCACGATGCCGAGCTGCCGGCCTATTTACGCCGCTGTCTGGAGACCCACCAGCTGCCGCCCGGTCGTCTCGTCCTGGAAATCACCGAAAGCTCGGCCATGCGCGACACGGCGATGACCGCACGCATCCTCTCGGAGCTGCGCCACGCCGGCGCGCGCATCGCGCTCGATGATTTCGGCGTCGGCCATTCGTCGCTGGCGTACCTGAAGCACTTTCCGGTGGACATCCTCAAGCTCGACCACAACTTCGTTTCCGACATCGGCTGCGCCGGCAAACAGGAGGCGCTGATCGAGACCGTGATCATGCTCGCGCACAAGATCGGAGCACAGGTAGTGGCCGAAGGCGTGGAAGCGGAGCGGCAGCTGGTCTGGTTGAAGAACGCGGGGTGCGACTTCGCGCAGGGGTATCTGATGGGACGACCGCAGCCGCCCGATGCGGCGTTCGCGATCAGCGAGATTCTGTAATCGGCTTGTCTTCCGCCTGCCGCTTCTTCTCGGCGCGCTCGCGGTCCTTACGCTTGCGGATCGACTCGACGCGGTCCTTGAAGCTGGAACGGGCTTCCTCGCGCATCGCCTGCTGCTCGATTTCGTTGAAGTCGCGCGTGCGGGCGGCAATCTCGTCGCGCTTGCCGGGCGGTGGCCGGAAGGCCACCCGCTTCGTGGGAATGGCGATCCGACCCAGGTAGATGGTATCCGTCGTCACGCCCCAGCGCTTGCCATCCTTGCTCGTCACCGTCCAGTCCGTATAGCGCGCAGCTTCTTCCGCAGCTACCGAATCGTTGTAGGCGGCCAACCGATCAGAAATGCGGGCGCGCAGCGCCTCCGCCGGCGTTGCGGACGGCGCGGGGAATGCGCTCGGCGTGGTGATGCGCGGATCGACGTTTTGCGGCAGCAACCGGCCCGATAGACTGCCACCGCGCACGCCACCAGGCACGCCGCCCGGCGCCGGCTCTTCCGCTGCCGGGACGGGTCGCGCGTTGGGATCGGTCACGATCGGCGCGAGCGGCCCGGGGCGGTAAATCAGCTCTTCCTGCCGAGGCTCCTGCGCGGCCCCGGCCGCCACGGGTGGTGGCGGAGCCGGGCGCACGAACGGATTGGGGATGTCGTGCTCTGCGACCTCCTCGACAACGATCACCGGAATCGGCTGGAAATCTTCGCCTGATGAACGCACCGCAAAGGGCTTGAACGTGATGATCGCGAGCGCGATCAGGGCAGCGTGCAGGATGACGGCGATGCCGAGCGAGTTCCACGAACGCGACCGCCTGGGCTTGCTCGCGAGGAGCGTCCCGAATAACTCGCGATCCTGGTTCGGCCCGCTACTCATCTAACCTTCTAACCCGCCTTCCTACAGGAGTTTCGCCAGTCGAACGGCGGCCTCTTCCAGCCGGGCGGGGGGCTGCGTCAGGGCAATGCGGAAAAAACCTTCTCCGCCTGCACCCAATGCCGCGCCCGGCATGACCACCACGCCCTGCTCGAGCAGCGCACGCCGCGCAAACGGTTGTGACGCGCCGCCCGGTACCGGGATCCAGAGATACATTGTCGCCGTCGGCAGCTCCACGGAGAAACCGGCCCGCTGCAGCGCGGCGGCCATGACGTCGCGACGTTGCGCGAACGCACGCACGTTGCCGGGTACCCACGCATCATAGCTTTCCAGCGCCGCCTTAGCCGCCGCTTGCACCGCCAGGAACTGGCCGGTATCAACGAATGCCTTCACGCGGGACAGCGCGGCGATCACGCTGGCGGGGCCCGCCGCCCAGCCGATACGCCAGCCCGTCATGTTGTAGGTCTTCGAAAAGGAGTGGAATTCGACCGCCACGTCACGCGCGCCCTCGATCTGAAAAATGCTGGGCGGACGATAGCCATCGAAAGCGATCTCACTGTACGCGTTGTCGTAGACGAGGAGAATGCCGTGCTCCTGGCAGAACTGAACGCATTGCTCGAGATACTCGTTGGACGCGATGGCGCTGGTCGGGTTGTTCGGATAATTGAGGTAGAGGATCCGTGCACGCTCGACGATTTCAGCAGGCAGCTCCTCGAGCGGAATCATGAAGTTGTTTTCCGGACGCAACGGCACCGTGTACGCGGTGCCGCCGGCCAGCAGCGTGCCACCTACGTATGGCTGATAGCCGGGATCGGGGACGATCGTGACGTCGCCGGGATCGACATAACAGAACGCCAGATGCGCGAGGCCTTCTTTCGATCCGACCAGCGGGATGATCTCCTGGTACGGATCGAGCGCGACCGCAAAACGCTTCTGCATCCAGGCAGCAACCGCTTCGCGATATGCGGGCAGACCCAGTTGAAAGCCGTAGCGACTCATAGCCGGCTGGCCGGCTGCTTCCTGCAGCGCCTGCACGGCGGCCGGCGGCGGCGCCAGGTCGGCGTCACCGGCGCCCAGATCGATGACATCAACGCCTTTGGCCATCAGCTCGCGCTTGATGACCGGCACATCCGCGAGCGGATACGGCGGGAAATGCTCTTTGCGGTCAATGAGAAGTGTGCGGCCCTCTACAGCGAATA
>CBJLQC010000372.1:0-3504 GCA_966424955.1 uncultured bacterium
GGCACCGCGTAATCCTTCTCGGCTTTGGTGACGCCCGGGTCGTGACTGAAGAGTACAAAGTCCACTTTGTGCGCTTTAAGATCCACGACCGCGTCTTCGATCTCGCCGGTTTTCTTGCCCTGGGCATCGTTCACATCCTGGCCGATCAGCTTGCTCAGCCGGTGCATGTTGTCGCCGCCCGCGGCGGGCACGGCGCTGCGGCTCGCGCTCGCGCTTTTGTCCGCCGTGCGTGGTGCGCCGGTGGCGGCGTTGCGCTGCGCGGTCGCGGTGTCGCTCCAGTACTCGCGATCCTGCATGCCCGGCCACCGATCTTCGCTCCACGATTTGCGCTGGGCCAGCCAGTCGTTATCGACATTCAGCGCGAGCTTGTTGTCCTGACCCACCTTGAACTTGTCGGCGGGAATCGCATAGAGCCGATCGTTCGCCTTGTCCGTGTCGATCTCGGTCACGATGTGGCGCACTTCGCCCGTCTGCGCGTTGACGATCACGTCCTTGATCTCGCCATCGCGGTCGCCGGCCAGGGAGATGTTCTTGCCGATGAGGTCACTCGCCCAGAAGCGGTCGCCCTGCTGCTGCGTCGCCTGGCGGTAAGCGCGCGATTGCGTGGTGCGATCGCTTGGCGATGTCGCGCTCTTCGCGTTGTCGGCACTATAGGCGGCACCGCTCAACGCCACACCGGACGCGAGAATCGCCCACGCCACGGCCTTGCTGATTTTCGTACGTTCCATTTCGACCTCCGTTTCTGGAAAGAAGAATTGGACGCAGCGCGGCATATCGAGTTCCGGTCATTTGCCGCACTGTCGTGGCATGACGACGTGCGTGTGCGACGCCGAGTACGAGCGTCGCTCGCTTGACTGAAAAAATGTACTTGAGCGCAAAGATTGCGACGCGACGCACGTGCGCCACGATGACAGCAGCATGGGCTTCAATTGCAGCGCGCCTCATCAGTTCACGGGCGCGATCGAGGCGCGGGATCGCGTGGTGCGGAAGAACTGCTCAGCGGCGCATTTTCTCGGGCAGGACGGGATGCGTGGGCTTGGTGGATACCGGGGGCGAATCGCCGCGAATCGCGTTGCCCTTCGGGCCGGAAACGCCCTTTGCGCTGCGCGTGTCGACCACCGCGGCGCCTTCGCACGGGCCATCCTGGTACACCACCGTGCCGTTCGCGCTCTTGCACTTGAATACCTGGGCCTCGGCGTGCGGAACGGCGGCGAAGACCATTCCGGCAAGGATGACGGCTGCGCTTTTCATGCGGCGTTCCCCGATGTGGTGCCAGCGCGCGAAGTGTGCGCCGATGACAAGCGAATGTCGAGGAGCGTGTTGCAGGACCACAAAGCGCTCCCTGCTGCCTGCGCATTATGTCCACCCGCAGAGCAACGCGCTCGAAATCGACGACACGTGCTCACACTCGACCATCTCGATGCGCTACTGCGGCCCGCAGCTGCGCGCCACGGCACCAAGGGCCAGTATCTCGCTTATCTGGTCCCGAAAAGCCGCGCGGGAAGCGTCTCGTGCTCTGTAAGCGTTACATCGCTGCTGTAAGAGTTGCAATGCAGGCGCGGCGAATTGCTTGTTCGCCATATTGATACGTGCGGCATGGAAAATGCTACGCCTTGCTGCCACCCTCCACACCGGATACATTCATGGCCCAGCAAAGCGCAGGATTTCATGAAGCGAGCGAGAAGCTCAAGGCCGAGACGCGCGACCGTCATCGCGCGATCGCCTCGATCATGGAGGAGCTGGAAGCGGTCGATTGGTATGACCAGCGCGTGGATGCGGCTGGCGACGACGAACTGCGCGCCATTCTCGCTCACAATCGCGACGAAGAGAAAGAGCACGCCGCCATGGTGCTCGAATGGCTGCGCCGCCGCGACCCGAATCTCGACCTTCAGCTGCGCAACTATCTGTTCGTTGACAAACCGGTTCTCGAGCGCGAAATGGAGCTCGACGAAGCGCAGGACGAAACACCGCAATGCGCTGACGGTTCGCTCGGCATCGGCAGTCTGCGCGCGGCTCCGAAACCATGAACGATCTGCTGCGCGAACTCGCACCCATCTCGAGCGCGGCATGGGGCGAAATCGAAGAGGAGGCCAAGCGCACGCTCAAGATGATGCTGGCCGCGCGCAAGCTCGTCGATTTCACCGGACCGCTCGGCTGGGAAGCCTCCGCCGTAAGCCGCGGCCGCACGACTGCGGTGCAGGCGGTGGATGCGGGGATCACGCTGCGCCAGCGCACGGTGGAGCCCCTGCTCGAAGTGCGCGTGCCGTTCGAACTCGACCGCGATGAACTGGAGGCGGTCGGTCGGGGGGCGCGCGACCCGGATCTCGACCCGGTGCGCGAAGCGGCCCGCAAAGCGGCGATGCTGGAGGATCGCGCGGTCTTCCATGGTTACCCGCATGCCGGCATCCGCGGCATCGCGGAAGCAGCGACGGCGGACACGCTTACGCTGACCGAGGACTACACCGCATATCCGGGGGTGGTGGCGGACGCGATCAATCAGTTGCACCACGCCGGTATCGGCGGGCCGTACGCCATCGCGCTCGGACCGCGCTGCTACACGGGACTCACCCGGACCACGAAGGGCGCCTTTCCGGTGATCGAGCACGTGCGCAAACTCGTGGGGGGTCCGCTCGTGTGGGCGCCGGCGCTAGACGGGGCCGCCGTGCTCACTCAGCGCGGCGATGACTTTGAACTGATCGTCGGCCAGGATTTCTCCATCGGCTATCTCGAACACACCCAGCATTCGGTGCGGCTGTACTTGCAGGAAAGCTTTACGTTCCGCGTGCTCTCGCCCGAGGCGGTGATCCCGCTCGCCTACGACGCCAAACCCGCTCCCGGGCGCTGATCGGCGGATTCATCCGAGATCGTAGCGCAGGCTCGCATCCTGACGCAGCAGTTCCCTTTGCACCTGCGCCACGGGCACCTCGCGCGGCGCACGGCGCGACCGCGCCGCCAGCGCCGCGCACACGCCGGCCGCCTGCCCGGTCGCCATGACGATCGGCATCACGCGGTACGAGGAATGCGCTTCGTGGGTTCCCGAGATGCAGCGCCCCGCGACGATGACATTCTCCAGCGCCTGCGGGAGCAGCGCGCGGAGCGGAATGTCGTATGCGTCTCCCAGCGGAACGTATTTCAGCACCGTGCCCTTGCCGCCCGGGTTGTGAATGTCCACGGGATAGGCACCGCGCGCGATCGCGTCGTCGAACTTGCGCGCGCACAGCACGTCTTCGGCCGTCAATTGATAATCGCCCACAATGCGCCGGGTCTCCCGCACGCCGATGTGAACGCCGCTTTGGGCCACGTACGCGCGCTCGAAACCCGGCACGTATTTGCGCAGGAACGTCGCGATCTCGCGCATCTGCCGCCGCCCGCACCATTCCGCATAACTCAAGTCCCAGACATCGACACCCAGCACCCGATTGATGCGCGTGCTGTTGACGCTCACCTCACGCGCGTGCGGTGTCGCGAAGAACAGCATGTCCTCCCGCGGCAGGTCGAGTTCGC
>CBJLQC010000373.1:0-3502 GCA_966424955.1 uncultured bacterium
GTGGAATCTTTTCGGCAGGCCGGCGGCGACGTCGTGAGCGGGCAGTTGCTGGCGGTGCTGACGCTGCACGCCATGGCGGACATCCGCGGCGCGGAGCGGGCCGTGGCCGAGCTGCTGGCGAGTGTGGACAGCGCGGAAGCGCATCGGCTGCGCGACATCAGTCTGCTGCTCGCGCCGCGCGAGCGAAAACGCTATCGGGAGTTGGCTGCCGACCAGCAGCGCAGGTATGAAGACCGTTTCTGGCGCTATGCCGACGCGCTTTACCTGACGGCGGGCAACGAAACGCGCACGGAGCATTTCGCGCGGCACACCGAGGCGCGGCTACTGGAAACCGTACCGTTCGTGCAGGGCGGCACGGATTACGGAAAAGACATCGCGCAGCTCACCATCCGCTTCGGCACGCCCAAAGCGAGAACGCGCATCGACACCCGTCGACCGGGGACGTACGACTTGCAGATTGTCGAGCACTGGGATCCGGAGCAGATGATTTACGCGGCTCCCGCCATCGACAGCGTGCTGGCCGTGCGCGCGCGCCCGGGGCCGGCCTGGCCGATGGATACCGTACGTTCGATCAGCGGTCATGCGCCTTCGACGATCCGGCGGATGCTGCCGCTCACGCATCAGCCGAGCGTCTTTCGTGATGCGGACGGCAGCCTGGTGCTGCGTGTCGACGGCCTGCTGGTCACCGATTCCGTCAGTCACGGCGCGACCAGGTTACGGCGCGGGTTGTTCGTGCTGGATGACACGCTGGGTATGGTCACACACGTGGCGGACGAGATCCCGATAACGGGCGACACACTTCCCATCTCGCTGGAGATCGCGGTTCCGCGGGAAGCGGTCATCTACAGCGCCGAAGTTCTGGAACCCGACCGGGGGTTGGCCGGCCGAGCACGCTTCCGGTTGGACCGGCCGGTCGCCGACCGGGGTTTGCTGCTCTCCGACATTGTCATCACGGATCCGTTTCCCCCTGGGCGCCTGCCGACCTCGCGGCACGATGCCGCGTTGGTACCGAAACGATCGCTCCTGATGCCGGCCGCCCAGCCATTCGGTGTTTACGCCGAAGTCAGTCTCGGTGAGGAAGGCCCGGACAGCGTGATCGTGGATCTGGAATTGATTGCATTGGACGGCAAGCCTGCCCTGCTGCGCGCGGCTCGGTGGATCGGGCAACGGCTCGGCCTGGCCGATCGGCCGGTACCACGCAAGCTCACGTGGATTGCCGAGGTGCGAACCGCGGCGCCCACGCCGGTGGCGGTAACCGTAGAGTCGGCCAATCTCGGGCCGGGTCGTTACATCGTCGAGATGACGGTGACCAGCAAGGGGCGCCGCGTCACCTCACGGCGCGAGTTCGTGCTTACCGATTAGGGTGACCAGCTCAGGCCGACCATGAAGCGCACGCCGTTGACGACGGAGACGCGCCGGTCACCGGCCGGCTCGTCCTGCGGATCGATCTCGATCGTGCCGCCGTCTGCCTGAACGAACTGCTCGGCGCCACCCTTGATGGGCGTTCCGGCAACGTGGTTGGTGAGCTCGAAATGCAGCCGGAAGGCAGGGTTTCGGAAGGGCAGCATGGCGCCCAATCCAAGCACCGCCGCCGGACGGACCTTCACGCCACCATCGAATTCGCCCGCGGCTTCGGCCGGCACAGGTGCGTCTTCCCCTCTTACTTCATAGCGGGCGATGCCCCCACCGAGGATGCCGTAAGGCAGCACACGGTTCTTGATGGTCGGCAAACGGAACATCGCCTGCACATCGGCCGTGACGATGTCCAATCCGGCGAGGCCCTGCTCCTGGAAAGTAGCCGGCAGGCCGCTGTATTCGGCTTCGGACTCGCGCATCACGGTTTCGAAGCGCGTCGGCGCATATGTCGCGTGCAGCCGCAGGCCCCAGTTACGGCTCGGCCAGAAAGCGACGTAGCCTGCCAGCACCGTGGATGTCTCCGCGCCGATCCGCCTGGCCAGCTCGCGGGACTCCGAGCCGGTCGCGGTCGGCCGAAGTACGCGGATGCTGCCCCGCTGCATGTCTGAAAACGCGGCGGCTCCTCCCATCAAACCAAGGCTCCAACCTTGCGGGGGGCGGATGTCGGTCTGCGCAGCGGCTGGTACGACTGCCGCTGCTGACAGCAACAACACTCCGAGTACCGTCGTCGTTTTCATCACGTGGTGGTGAAATCGCAAGCGGTATTCCACGGCCCGCGGCCTGTGGACAAGCACAGCGCCGTTGGTGGAAAAGGCGTGGACAATGGCCGGCGTGCAAACGGGGATGGCAAACTCAGATTGTGTGTTTATAAGTACTTAGCCTCGTTGACTTCATGTGAAGTGAGCATGCCTGCGGGCACTTCTTCGACGGTGGATTCGGTGCATAATGCCGCGCAAATCCACTGAGCCGCCCTGCTGGCGTGGAAAAGGCGATCCCGCGCCGTTCGTCCCCGGCATCCCGTCCACAGTGCCGGGCGCGCGCAGTTTGAAACGCCTCTTTTCGGACATGGCCTGCTGCACGCGGTGCGAGCTGGCGCATGGTCGAACGCAGGTGGTTCATGGCATCGGTTCGGTCCGCGCGACGCTCATGTTCGTCGGCGAGGCGCCCGGCGAGAAGGAGGACCTGGCCGGCGAGCCGTTCGTGGGAAACGCCGGTCGCCTGCTCGATCGATTGCTGGAGGAACACGACATTAGCCGGAAGGACGTGTTCATCACGAACATCGTCGCGTGCCGCCCTCCGCGTAACCGGACACCCAGGGTGAAAGAAGTGCGGGCTCATGCGCCGTGGATCGACGAGCAGCTGCGGCTGGTCAAACCCCGGCTCGTCGTGACGCTCGGGCGCGTCGCCCTCACTTACTTCGTGCCCAAGGCGAAAGTCAGCGAGCTGCGTGGCTCGCCGCAGAAGATCCTGCACGGCGAGCAGTCGCTGGTGGTGCTGCCCACCTTTCATCCTTCCGCCGTGCTGCGCGACTACCGCGTGATGTACCCGCGCGTATCGGAGGATTTCAGGAAGATCGCGCAGCTTTTGAAGTAGCCGGCACGCGCTCCGATTGTTTGCCCTGCCGGTACCAGAAGTACAGACCCACACTGAGCAGTGCGATGCTGGCCAGCTGGCTCGTCGAGAGTCCAAGCACCCAGCGATCCGTCTTGGCGCGCACGAACTCGATGACGAAGCGCTCGATCGCGTAGAGGACCATGAACATCGCGAAGAGCTGGCCGGGTCGCAGCTTGCGTGCGCCGAGCCGCCACAGGATCGCGAACATGACGAGGGCGAGGCCGATCTCGTAAAGCTGCGTCGGATGAACGGTCACAATGGCGTTGTCGGGCAGACCGGCCGGCACGCCTGTGTCGCCGGCCAGGCGGAGCTGTCCAGCCGTGCTGGGTGGCGATCCTTTCGGAAACGCGATCCCCATTGGCCCGTCGGTATAGATGCCGTAGTCGTCGCCAACCAGGAAACAGCCCATTCGCCCGACTGCGTAGGCGGCCGCCAGCGCCGGAGCCGTGGAGTCGAAAATCACCGGCATCGG
>CBJLQC010000374.1:0-3502 GCA_966424955.1 uncultured bacterium
GCCTGTCGCTCTCCGGCCGGGCCGGCTGGAGATTGAGCACGGTGCCGAGCGTCAGGCCGGAATGCTTCGGAGTGAGGGTCGCCACGATCCCCGCAAACAACCGGCTGTCGTTGTTGCTGATCGTATCGAAGTACTCGGACTCGGCGAGGCGCCCCCAGGAAGCCTCGACATCGAGATCGAGTATCCGCAAATCCAGCGGCTTGCTGGTTCCCACGAAGACGTGCGGAAATCCTGGAGCGGTCGCCGCCATGAGGATCGGATTTCGACGCGACGGTCCCCAGCGCATGTTCTCGGTAGACACGCCCGCGCCCGCGCCGAAGGCGTCGATGCGGATGAAGCTTTGGCCGGGATGAAGCCACGTCGATGCGGAGCTGCCGAATCTCTGGGGGTCGTCGATCAATCCGACGTTGTTGAAGCTTGCGAATCGGGAAAGTCCCGGCACCTGCACCGGGATTATCTCGAATGCGTCGTTCTGCTGCAGAGCGACTGCAGGCACAAACGCCGCAGTAACCGGTCCGAACCGTGCCGCTGCGCCGGCCTGAATCGTGGCGGATACGCCCCGGCCGGACCATCGCAAACCATCCTGCTGCACACGAGGGTATTCGCTGTTGCTCTGGGTGACCGCGGCGGCCGGCAATACGCCGAGCTCCAGGCGTCGTTCCACGGTCGCCGCGGCTGTATCGCGCGGCATGCAATTTCTGACCAGCTCGCGGCCGTAACGCACCACGCCGCGGGCCGGAATACCGGCGGAATCGAGTAGCTCGCGGCTGCGATCGAGGTCGGTGAAGGGTGCCCCGATAGCCTGCCAATGCGTCCAGCACGCCGGCGACTGTGCCTGGCCGCTCGAGGCGGCGACGACCCATATGAAAAGCAAAACTGCGGTTATGCGCATGAGCGTTCATCCATGGAGTTCGACTGCGCAAAGTATCTGCGGCCCGCAAGGTGAGCAATTTGCCGGCGGACGGCTGTCTCTTAGATTCCGGAAATGCCGATGTCCGAGCACATACAAGAGCTGCGGCTGGCGGGTGTCCTGTTGATCCGGCCGCGCCTGTTCGAGGACGAACGCGGCAGCTTCGTCGAGATGTGGAACGCGGCGCGTGAAGCGAGCGCCGGCCTGGCGCCGCGCTTCGTGCAGGACAACGTCGCATTCTCCCGTCATGCCGTGCTGCGCGGCCTGCACTTCCAGCAGCCGCACGCGCAGGGCAAGTACGTGGCGGCCGCGTATGGCAAGGTTTACGACGTCGCGGTGGACCTGCGCCCCGGCTCCGCAACTTTCGGGCAATGGCTCGGGCACGAGTTGTCGGCGGCGCAGGGAAGCGCGCTGTACATCCCACCCGGATTCGCCCACGGTTACCAGGTGCTTTCGCAGGAAGCCGTCGTCGTCTACAAGTCCACCGACTACTACCACGCGGAGTCCGACCGCTGCATTGCGTGGAACGATCCGCAGCTTGGCATCGACTGGCCGATCGCCGAGCCCGTGCTCTCGGAAAAGGATCGGTATGCGCCCTCCTTTGACGCCGTGTGCCGCGAGCTGGGACTCCGCGCCACTGTCTAGGCCACGGCCGGCGTGACGCGAGTACTGGTGACCGGCGCGGGCGGCATACTCGGCCGCGCGCTTCATGCCGAGCTGCCGGGGCGAGGCTTCGCCTGCAGTGCGCTGACTCATGAAGATCTCGATATCACGAACTCGGAAGCCATTCACGACGCGCTTGCCCGGTACGATCCGGCGATCGTCGTCAATTGCGCGGCTTGGACGCGCGTCGATGATGCGGAAGCTCACGAGGCCGAAGCGACCGCCCTCAACACGCGGGCCGCGCGTGGTCTGGCCGAGCTGTGCGCCGGGCGCGGCATCCGCATTGTCTATCCGAGCACCGATTACGTTTTCGCGGGAGACCGTCGCACGCCTTACCGCACGGATGACGTGCCGGCGCCGCTCAACGCGTACGGGCGCACCAAGCTGGGGGGAGAGGAGGGCACGCGCGCGGCCGGTGACTACCTGATCGTGCGCACCAGCTGGCTGTTCGGCGGCGGCGGCCCGAACTTCGTACGTACGATCATAGCAAACCTCGAGCGCGGCCAACCCCTGCGCGTCGTGAGCGATCAGGTTGGCCGCCCTACCTACGCACGTCACCTTGCCCGGGCAATGGCTGACCTGCTGCGCATGGCCGCTCCTGCCGGCACTTATCATGTGGCGAACGCCGGGGAGGCGAGCTGGTTCGAGCTGGCCCGGGCCATTGCCGAGCGTGGCGGCCGGCCGGGCACTGTGACTCCATGCACGAGCGACGAGTTTCCGCGTCCCGCGCCCCGCCCTGCGTGGTCGGTGCTCGATACCACAAAGTCCGACCGCCTGATCGGCGCTTTGCCGCCGTGGCGGAACGCACTGGCCGAGGCGTTGGCGACCGATGACTACTGATTCAGGATATCGGTTGCTGTGCTCGCGTTACTTGGCGCGCGCGGTAATCGTCATAGGCAAAGCCCCCCGCACGTTGTAGGTTGACGTCAAAATCCGTCCCACGGCGACGATCGGATTCGCCATCCGAAATAGCGGAACTCCAATAACGACTAAGACTTGACGTGATCGGAACCCTCCCGCAAATTCCAACGTTTTTGACGGTCTGGCCCACGGTGCAAACTACCCCGCCAGCCGGTCCGTCCTAATCCAGTCATGCGTCGATGCCCTCGATTGGTCACTCCCTCCTGTGACTGACAGGGCCAGCGTGTATCCAGGGGGGATGTCACTCCTCACCTCCACGCTCGACCGTGATTGGTCCCGATCTTGTATGCGTCGCTATGGCGAATGCATGAACTCACGCTTGCCGCAGAAGCCCACTGACGAATGACTAAAGACATCCTCAAGTTGCGCCGAGGCAGTCGCACCAGCCGGTTCTTCCAGTCGCTAACAGAATCCAGTCCGGATTGGCTCTATCGTCACCGACGCACTTGTTCGGTTGTGATCTATGCCGGCGTAAGCGTCCTTGCATACCTCGCCGGCTTCCTGCTGCGGTTCGAGTTCGCGCCTTCACACGAAATGATGCAGGTGTTTCGCAGCACCGTGCTGTTGCTCGTCGTGGTGCGCATGGGTTCGAACTGGCTTTTCGGACTCAACACCAGCCGGTGGCGCTATTCCGGCACCCGCGATGTCGTCAAGCTCGGCGCCGCGAGCGCGGTGGGCAGCATCCTTTTCTATTTGCTGACGCGCGGCTGGGCGGGCATTCCGAATGTGCCCCGCTCGATCGTCTTCATCGAGTTTCTGCTCACCACCAATGTCACCGCCGGGATCTGGCTGACCTATCGCGTCGTGCTCGAGCAAGTACGTCGGCTGCGCAGCGCGGGCGAATCGCAATCGCGTCGCGTCCTGATCGTTGGTGCCGGCGAAGCCGGTAGCTTGCTGGTCCGGGAGATGACGCGGGTGCCTACCGGCTACCGGCCGGTCGGCCTGATCGATGATGACCCGACCACCTGGCGCAGCGCTCGATTGAATCGATACTTCGGCCCGAACTCC
>CBJLQC010000375.1:0-3498 GCA_966424955.1 uncultured bacterium
TGAGAAGGTCGCCCAGGAGAAGAGTGCCAAGGAGGCCATGGAAGCCGCCATCGCGCGTGACGACCGCCGCATGATCGGTTTTCACGGCGACATCCATCTGCATCGCGTGGCGCTCGAGGATGTGCGCAGAATAGGCGATCCCGCCGTCATGTTCATGAACGTCAACACGCCTGACGAACTCGCGGTAGCGCAGCAGATGGCCGCGGAGCAGCGCGCATGAGCTGGCATCCGGACCGTCCGGCCGATTGGCTCAGCCTGACCGATGCGCTCACGATCATTCTGGAGCACGTGCCCGCCATGCCGGCGGAAACCGTCCGCCTCGATGAGGCGGTCGGCCGCACCCTCGCCCAGGACATGCGCTCGCCGATCGACCACCCGCCGTGGGACAACAGCGCGATGGATGGGTACGCGGCCCGCTCCGCGGATGTGATGGGCGCATCGCGCGAGCAGCCCAGGCAGCTGCAGCTCATCGAGAAGGTCCCGGCCGGCGGTTTTCCGCAGCACACCATCACGCCGGGCACGGCCATTCGTATCATGACCGGCGCGCCGGTACCGCGGGGCGCCGATTCGGTGATCCGCGTCGAGCATACAAAGGTGGACGACGATGTCGTCGCCGTGCTGAACGACGCTGATGCCGGCCGCAACATCCGCCCGCGTGGCGAAGACGTGCGCAAGGACGGACTCGTCCTTGCACGCGGCACACAGCTGGCCGCCGGGCAGATCGGCATGCTGGCCACGATCGGTGCGGACATGGTGCCGGTCGCGCGCAAACCACGCGTCGCCATCCTCTCGACCGGCGATGAGCTGGCCGAGCTGGACGAATTTGCCGATGTATTGGCCGGCCGCAGGATCGTGAACTCCAACTCGCACGCGCTCGCGGCCGCCGTGCGCATGGCGGGCGGTGAGCCGGTGGTGCTGGGCATAGCACGCGACGACCGCAACAGCCTTCGTGACAAGCTGCAGGCCGGCTTGCAGGCGGACATGCTGGTGACCAGCGCGGGCGCGAGCGTCGGCGAGCACGATCTGGTGAAGGATGTACTGGAGGAGCTGGGCATGCGCACGGCGTTCTGGCGCGTGCGGGTGCGACCCGGGAGTCCTTTCTCCTTTGGCCGCGTAAACGACGTCGGCGTGTTCGGGCTGCCCGGCAACCCGGTTTCCGCGCTGGTCACGTGCGAGCTGTTCGTCAAGCCGGCGATCCGGCGCGCGCTGGGTCGGGTCGCGCTATATTCGCCGACCGTTCGCGTGCGGCTGGCCGAGCGGATCACGACCAAGGGCTCGCTCACGCATTTCCTGCGCGTGCGGCTCACGCGGGATGCCGATGGCACATGGCTCGCCCGGCTGACCGGGCCGCAGGGATCGGGGCTGGCCAGCTCGATCGCGCAGGCGGATGGGCTGCTGGTCGTTCCTGAGATGGTGCACGAGCTGCCAGCCGGCAGTGCAGCGGATGTGCTGCGGCTGGATCAAACGGACAATACACAAGGCGAGCTGGGATTCGAGATATGATTCTGCCGAGCAAGTATCAGCCGGCGCTGCCGCGCGAGCAGCTGATTCTGCAGGAAAAGCCCGACGCGGAAGCTGTCGAGATGGACGTGGTCTTCGTGGGCGGCGGTCCGGCCGGCCTGGCCGGTGCGATTCGGCTGGCCCAACTCACCAGAAACGATCCGGAGCTCGGTGAGCTGAACATCGCAGTGCTCGAAAAGGCGGAATCGCTGGGTGAGCACTGCCTGTCGGGCGCGCTCATCAATCCCGTCTCGCTCCGCCAGCTGTTCCCGGATGTGAAGCTGGAAGACTTTCCGTTCCGCGGGCCCGTGACCAAAGACGCCGTTTACGTGCTGACCGAGTCCAGCTCGTTGCGCATACCCGCGCCGCCCACCATGCGCAATCACGGAAATTACATCGCCTCCATTTGCGAGGTGGTGCGCTGGCTGGGGGAGCAGGCCGAAGCACTGGGCGTCAACATCTTCACGGGTTTTCCGGCCGCATCATTGCTCACGGATGGCAACCAGGTAATCGGTGTGCGCACGGTGCCGACCGGTCTCGATCGCGCGGGTAATCCGGGCAGCGGCTATCAGCCGCCGACGGATATCACGGCGAAAGTAACCGCGCTGTCGGAAGGCACGCGCGGTGCGCTCTCCCAGGCCTACATGGAGTGGCAGGGCATCACCTCGACGAATCCGCAGATCTTCGCGCTGGGCGTCAAGGAAATCTGGGAAACCAAGACACCGCTCGATCACTTCGTGCACACCATGGGCTGGCCGCTGCCCACCGATGCATTCGGCGGCAGCTTCATGTATCCGCTGGAGCCCAACGTCGTGGCCATCGGCCTGGTGGTCGGGCTCGATTATCAGAACCAGCATCTCGATGTGCACGAGCTGCTGCAACGCATGAAGCTGCATCCCGTGTTTCGGCCATACCTCGAGGGCGGTGAGCTGGTCGAGTGGGGCGCCAAGACGATTCCGGAGGGCGGGTACTACTCACTGCCGCAGCGTCGTTACGGCGATGGCGTGGTCATCCTGGGCGATGCCGCGGGCTTCGTGGAGGTCGCGTCGCTGAAAGGGATACACTATGCCGTGCAGTCGGGCATGGCGGCCGCCGAAGCCATCTACGCAGCACTGAAGAAAGGCGATACGTCGGCGCCGGCCCTCAAGCCTTACGACGACGCGATCAACGGCAGCTACGTGATGGAGGATCTGCGCAAGCGCCGCAACATGCGCCTGGCTTTCAAGAGCGGATTCTATCTGGGAGGCGCGAAAGCAGCCCTGATGACGGTGACCAATGGCGCGTTCCCGGGCGGGCGGATCGAGACGGCGCCGGACGCGGCCGAGCCACGGGTGGATGCCGGTCACACTGCATTCGTGCCCGACAACAAGCTGACGTACCGCAAGCTGGACGCGGTTTTCAAGTCGGGCAACGCGACGCGCGACGACATCCCATCGCACCTGGTCGTCGGCAAGGATATTCCGCGCGAGGTCGCGGAATTCTACACGCATGTGTGTCCGGCCGGTGTCTATGAGCTGGAGGGCGGCAAGCTCACCGTGAACGCACCCAATTGCGTGGACTGCAAGGCGACCGACGTCCTGGGACCGCGCTGGACGCCACGCGAAGGCGGCGCCGGGCCGCGTTATCGGCGGATGTGAATCAATCGACGTCCAGGTTGAGGGAGATCATGAGACGACTGCTCGTTGTGATGTTCGTGCTGTGGGGCTCGGCTGTCCATGCGCAGGAGCAACCCACGACCGTGATCGTCGTGCGTCACGCCGAGAAGGCCGCCGCGCCGGCCGACAACCCGCCGCTGACCGCGGCAGGTGCGCTCCGCGCGGATGCGCTGGTCCGTGTGCTGCGCGATGCGGGCGTCACAGCCATTTATTCGACGCCGTACGCGCGCACGCTCGACACGGCGCGCCCGCTGGCGCGCGCGCTCGACCTGCAGATTACCGAAACGCCGATCCTTAATCGTAACGTAGGTGCCTACGGCGACAGCGTTGCCACGCGCGCCCG
>CBJLQC010000376.1:0-3479 GCA_966424955.1 uncultured bacterium
TGACCACATGGAGCGGTCCATGGAGTCCGCGGGATTGAATTTGGCCGAAGGGCTGGCCGCTTTTCGGCCGGGAATCAAAGCCAACGCCTTCGAGATTTCACGGAAAGAAACCGGCGAAGTCCGGAAAGCAGTGGAGCGTGCCTTCGACCTGAACGCCATCTCGGCACGAGAAATGGAAAAACCCCAGCAACTGGCCAACACCTTCATTGCAATGCTCACGGTAATGATCAAACAACAAGAACAGCGTCGCGCCCTGGAGGCCTGACCCCCCCCGACACACCCCCCACCCACACCCGCACCCCCACACACCCGCACCCCCCACGCACCCGCACCATCACCCGCCCGCCGTAACACACGCACTAGTGCACGTGCACCGCGTCCCGCACGTCGTCAACACGCGCACCGGCACCCGCACTAGCACCCGCACCCGCACTTCGCGTAGGTTCCAGGCATGGTACCCAAGGACTTGCGCAGTTTCATCGATGATCTCGACCGCGCCGGTGAGCTGACGCGGATTACCGAACCGATAAGGGTCAAGCTGGAGATCGCCGAAATCGCCGACCGCGTCATGAAGATGCCGGACGGCGGCAAGGCGCTGCTCTTCGAGAAGCCGGTGCTCGACAACGGGCAGGTGAGCGAGCTGCCGGTCGCCATCAACATCTTCGGCTCCTGGAAGCGCATGGCGATGGCGCTGGGCGTGCAGGAGCTGCAGGAGCATGCGCAGCGCATCGCCGCGCTGGTCAAGCCGGACGTGCCCAAGGGCTTCTGGGCGAAAGTGCAGATGCTGCCGAAGCTGGCCGAGCTGACCAAGGTGCCGCCGCGCGGCTACCGCGGGAAGCCGCCTTGCCAGGAGATCGTGATCGAGGGTGACGACGTCGACCTGGGCAACATCCCGGTCCTCACCTGCTGGCCGAAGGATGCGGGGCCGTTCATCACGCTCCCCATGGTGGTGACGAAGGATCCGGAAACGGGCGTGCAGAACGTCGGCATGTACCGCATGCAAGTCACGGGCAGCAACACGACGTTCATGCACTGGCAGCGGCACAAGGGCGGCGCCGCGCACTACCGCAAGTACAAGGAGCGCGGCGAGCGCATGCCGGTAGCCGTTGCCATCGGCGCGGATGCGGCGACCATGTATACGCCGAGCGCGCCGTTGCCGCCCGGGATCGACGAGTATCTGTTCAGCGGTTTCCTGCGGCGCGAGCCGTTGTACGTCACCGATTCATTGACCGGCGGACTGCGCATTCCCGCGGAAGCCGACATGGTGCTGGAGGGCTACGTCGATCCCCACGAGCCGCTCGGCATGGAAGGGCCGTTCGGCGATCACACGGGGTTCTATACGCCTCCCGATCTGTTTCCCGTGTTTCATGTCGAAAAGATCACCATGCGCAAGCATGCGATTTATCCGACCACCATTGTCGGACGACCGCCCATGGAGGACTTCTATCTCGGTGGCGCGACTGAACGCATCTTCCTGCCCCTGCTGAAGCTCACCATGCCGGAAATCGTGGATTATCACATGCCGGCGGAGGGCATCTTCCACAACCTGGTGTTCGTCAGCATCAAGAAGGAATATCCCGGCCACGCATTCAAGGTGATGAACGGGCTGTGGGGACAGGGGCTCATGTCGCTGGCCAAAGTGCTGGTCATTGTCGATCAATTCATCGATGTGAAGAACCCGCAGGAAGTCTGGTGGTACGCGCTCAACAACATCGATCCCGAGCGCGACGTGCGTTTTGCGATCGGCCCGATGGACGACCTCGATCATTCCGCGCGTGGTCCGGCGTTCGGCTCGAAGATGGGGCTGGACGGCACCAAGAAGTGGGTGGAGGAAGGCTTCACGCGCCCCTGGCCGGAGATCATCGAGATGGATGCGGCCGTGCAGCAGAAGATCGATGCGCTGTGGAGCAGGCTGGGCATCGGCAGAGGCTGACCATTGGGTGCCGCGACGCCGATTGCGCAGGCCGGCGCGGTGGCCGTCCAACTGATGGCCGCGCCACACTTCCTGCTGGCGCGCTCGAAGCAAATGCCCGAGAACTGGATCTTCCCCAAGGGTCATCGGGAACCGGGGGAAGATGACGCTGCGACCGCCGTGCGCGAGCTGCAGGAAGAGACCGGTTACGACGGCCGCGTCGTCGGCCGGGTCGGCAGCATCGAATACGCACGCGGCTCGCTGCTCATGCACGTGGAATATTTCCTGGTACTGGCCGGCGAGCGAAGCAGCCATGGCGACGGCCGGGAAATCGTGTGGCTGCCGTACGAAGAGGCTCGGCGCCAGCTGGCCCATGAGGACTCACGGCGTGTGCTCGATGCGGCAATGCGGCTGCTGGATTCGCAGCGGGCGGCGGATTAGCGCGGTCCCCGCGTCCACGCGATAGCCCGCATACCGCACGTCTTGTTTCGAGGCTACTGGACGGGAATCGCTAATGTTCCGATCACTGGCAAGACCAATACTTCCGCTGCTGTGCGTCCTGGTATCGGCCGCCCATGCCTGGGCGCAGGGCGAAGCCCCGGACACAACACCCACCGCCGTCGTGCAGCGTTTCGTCGACGCAGCGAACGCACGCAATCTCGATGCGATGATGGCCACGATGGCCGACGATGTGGTATTCGTTTTACTACCCACCAGCCAGGCGTATGCGACGACGCGTGACAGCGTGCGCGCGATGTATGTCGGCGTCTTCCAGCGAGTCGGCCCGGGATTCAAGGTGCAGATCGCGTCGCGCATCGCTGATGGGCCTTACGTCGTCGACTTCGAGAAGTTCACCAATGCCGCCGGCCAGCTGGAAGGACAGGCAACCTGGATCTATCTGGTGACCGGCGGTCTCATCCGGCGGGCCTGGTCGATGAGGCCGCCGCGCAGGGCGCCGTAGCCCGCGTCCTGCTGGCCACCGCCGCGACAGCCGTCGCCGGCACGGTCACGGTCGCCCTGGCCGCAATGCCATCCGTCTGGGGCGGCGCGCGGGCGGCCACGTGCTTTCCCAACCATTGCTTCTGCGAAGCCATCCGCGATCAGCTCGTGCGCCAGCCGGCGAACGCGCTGTCCGCCGCTGCCTTCATCGGCGCGGGTGTCCTGATATTGCTCGCGCCGGCCGCGCCACTGAGCGTGACGTTTCGCGGACTCTACGCCGCGGTTACCGCCGTCATCGGCGTTGCCGCGATCTTCTATCACGCGTCGCTCACATTCCTGGGTCAAACCGCCGATGTGCTGGGGATGTATCTGATCGTCACGCTGGTGCTGGCCGATCAGCTGACGCGCTCGCGCGTGCTGCATCCGTTGCGCATGGTGATGGGGTACGTGCTCGCCAACTCGGTGCTGCTGGGCGCACTGATCGTATGGCCCGAGGCGCGCCGGTATGTGTTTGCCGCGCTCGTTGCATGCGTCGTCATCGGCGAGGCGGCCGCGCGCCGGCGTCCTGCAATGCGGGCGCCGAGCAGGTATTTCCTGGCATCACTGACGGTGTTGTGCGCCGGTTTTG
>CBJLQC010000377.1:0-3468 GCA_966424955.1 uncultured bacterium
TGAGTGAGCTGGACAGGTTCGTGTCGTCGTATCCGCTGGCCGGGTGGGAAGGGAAAGCGGACCGGCTGAAGTCGCTGGTGCAGCTGTTCCGGAGTGAGAACGCGCGCCTGCGTGGCATCGACTCGGCCAACATCCTCGCCTTCAGGAACCCGATCGTCATCGAGTGGCCCGAGCTGGGCTCCGATTATCGCTGCACCGAGCCGGCCGACGTGCAGGAATACCGCCAGCATTTTGCCGAGCTGCGACAGGAGCTGCGCGACTACGATCGCGCAACCAGGGAATTGGTGACCGTATGATGCACTTCGTACTGATCGCACAGATCGCGGCGGCCGCCGCCAGCACGCACGGCAATGCCCGGCAGCTCATTGTGGCCGCGGACATCTCGCCCAGCCAGTCGCAGGCCGTGTTGCATGGTCATGCCGAGCTGGCATCCGCGCTGGTGAAAGAGCTTTCCTACGGCGACCGGTTGGTCGTGCTGCAGGTGAAAGACGAAGGCGTGAGTGCGGCCGATCGCGGCCGCAGCCTCACGGCGCCGGTGCCACGCAACGGGCGGAAGGTGTTGAGCAGCGATCGTCGCAAGCTGGACGCCTTTCACAAGACCGCCGTGCAGATGACGAGGGAAGTGATCGACCCGGCGAAGAGCAGATCCCTTCACAACACCGACCTGCTGGCGACGCTGCAGATCGCCGGGCAGTACGTGCAGGACAAGGGCACGCGCCGGCCCGTCATCGTGATCATGTCGGACATGCTGCAGACGGTGGGCGGCATCAACTTCGAGAAGGAGGCGCCGCCCGGACCGCAGTGGATCGCGCGGCAGCGCGCGGCCGGGCTGATACCCGACTTGGCGGGCGCGTGTGTGATCGTGGTCGGGGCGGACGTATCGACCACGCGCGCGCTGGAGATCCGCCGGTTCTGGGAGGGTTATTTTCGCGCGGCCAACGCGCGAATCGAGCAGTACCGGCTGATCGCGACGGATGCGCAGGCGCTGGGTTGCGGACTCTAGCCTTACAGCGCGGCGGGACGGCGCCCGCGCCGGGGACGATTGTGGGAGCGTGCCGTATGGCGACAACGCGAGCGCCAAGTACTCGCTGTATTCATCCCGTCCTTGCTACGGTTGCCAGGGTTTCGGCCAAGCGCGCCGCGATCGGCTGCCAGTCATACTCCTCCTGGGCAATGCGACGCAGCGTCCGCGCGTGCCGGGCGCTCACGGCCAGCGCACCGGTGACGGCAGGTACCAGGTCTTCCGCGATATGACCGACGCGCAGCTTCATGAAGCGCGCGGCATCCCCCAGGTGCGGGGCCACGGTATCGATTTTGTTCTTCGCGCCGGCGAAATACGTGGCGACCGGGAAGCATCCGCTGGACAGCGCTTCCAGGAACACCATGGGTCCGGATTCCCTGACGAGTGACGGAAAGACGCCGACGTCGCAGCAGGGCATGATCCAGGAAAGTTCGCGGTGCGTGAGATAGCCTAGAAAATCGGTAGCGGGCGCGTCGTGCAGGCGATCGCGCAGCGGGCCGTGTCCGGCAACGATCAGCCGTGCCCGCGGATTATGCCGCAGAATCTCGGGCATGGCGTCGATGAGATGATGCACGCCCTTCTCCTCGATCAGCCGCCCGACGTAGATGAGGGTTCGGTCGTGTACCCAATCGATCGAGCGCAGCTTGGCGATGGCATCGGGGTCGGGCAGCTTGATATCGGGATCATCGGTCCGCGGCTGGTCGGCCAGCAGCTGGGCTGCCCGCTCGATGTTGCGCAGGCGGTCGGCGCGCTCGACCGGGTGAAAGCTGGCGGTGTCCACACCAACGCGGATCTCCCGGATCTCCGGCAGCACGTCGGCGAACAGGGCGCGCACGCGCTCGCCCAGCTCGTCACTGGAAACCAGCAGCATGCGCGCATCACGCAGCGCAATTCGCGCGTACGCCTGGAAGCGCGCGTCCGGCCGCACCGCGTACTCGAGCGCACTGCCGTGCGGCATGATGACGTAGGGCACGCCGACGCGCTGCGCGACCACCGACATCAACACCAGGTGGTTGGCCTGCATCACCGTGATGTCGTGCTCGGCTACGATGCGTTCGACGATGGCTACGTTACGCGCGATGTACTGCTCGATCTCCGCCGTCGGCAGCTCGACCATCGGCACCACGCGCGCGAACTCCTCGTACTTGTCCCACACGTAAACCGGCAGCGTGTCACCCAGCTCGGGCTTGTGCATGATGCAGCGCCCGGCATACGGAACGTCGCGAGCCAGCGTGGTGACGACGTCGCCCTGTAAACGATAGACGTGGGCCTCGGCAATGAAGTCGTAGCGTTCCGGGTGCGGCTCCTGGCAGACCAGGTGTATGGTATGGCCGGCGCGACAGAGCGATTGGATGATGGAACGCGTCCAGAGATTGCTGCCCGAGCCTTCCAGCAGATAGCCATGCAGGAAACAGATCATGGGCGGACTGAACGCGAGGTGCGTGCCGGACGGCGCGGCGCGGGAGGCCGGATGTGGGTAGCGCGACCATCGTGATTTACGGCATTAGTGAATCGGTAGCCGGGGCGCCACGCCGCGCGCTCGTGGCCGTGCACGCAGCCGGGATGGCCTTATCCACTAATGCTGTAAATCACGACTGCGCCGTACCCCATGCTGGCGGCCGGAGGCGCCAGGCCGCGCAATCATCCGCTTCGATCGCTCGAACCCAATTCGGCTCGACCTCAGCTACAGAGGCGTCCCTGATAATCGAACTCGCCCTGCGGCAGCCCCGAAACATCCATATAGCCCTGCCCGGTCAGGAACCCGTTGGTGACATCAGCGCCGGGCACGACGGTCGCGTGGAAAGTCACCTTGAACAGCGTTGGCGAGACGTGGGCGATGGTGAGGTCTTCGGCGAGGACGAACGTGCCCACCTCGTTGGTGGTGTAGATCGCCTGCGCGGTCTGGCTGGTCGCGCCGTTGCCGTGCTGGACCATGCCGATGCCGCTGCCGCTGTGCGTTCCGGTGAGATCGCCCGAGAGCGCACCGACCGTCTGGCCGGTGAATGGATCGAGGGCGGCCGTTGCTGTCCCGCGCACGTTGCGGCACGATGCGCTCGCGAGCGCATTGGATCGCGCCAATTCTGCATCCAGGTTGACGAGTCGGTCGCTGTCGCAGGCGGTCGCGGCGGCCAATGCCAAAAGGATGGCGATGGTGGAATGAGTTGCACGCATGGTCACTTCCTCAAAAGGGGGTTGGATGGACGATTCCGTTGACACCCCGGCCGGCCGGCTCTTACCGTTGAGGCCGAGGTCTCATTCGTAGATGCGCAGAATCCTCCCGAAATGCGCAAATGACTGAATCAGCGCACGGTTCCAACCATGATCCTGCATCGGACGAGCGCGCTGCCGCGGAGCAGGAGTTGGCGGCCGCGGTCGAGATGCTCCAGCGCGGCGCGCCGGATGAGCTGCATCGCCTGATTCCGGCGGTGTATGCCGAGCTGCGGCGG
>CBJLQC010000378.1:0-3461 GCA_966424955.1 uncultured bacterium
GCGCGATGGCGAAGTACCTGGCCACCGAGAATTCCATGTGGCTGACCACCAACGCCGTCCAGATTTATGGCGGTTCCGGCTACATGCGCGATTACCCGGTCGAAAAACTGATGCGTGATGCCAAGGCGACGGAGATTCTGGAGGGTCCCAACGAAGTCCAGCGTGTACTGATTGCAAGGGAATTATACAAGTAATGGAAATCTTCAAATTCATGGAAGAACACGGGCACGAGCAGATCGTATTGTGCTCGGAGCCCTCCGTCGGATATCGCGGCATCATAGCCATCCACGACACGCGACTCGGCCCCGCCCTGGGCGGTACGCGCTTCTGGAACTATGCCACCGAGGCGGAAGCCGTGGTCGATGCGCTCCGCCTCGCCAAGGGCATGACCTACAAGGCAGCCGTCAGCGGCCTGAACCTGGGCGGTGGCAAGAGCGTGATCATTGGTGACCCGAAACGGAAACAGGGTCGGGAAATGATCTTCCGTGCGCATGGCCGCTTCGTCGACTCGCTCAAGGGTCGCTACATCACCGCCGAAGATGTGGGTACCAGCGTCGAGGACATGGATTTCGTTCAGATGGAGACGAAGTTCGTGGCCGGCTTGCAGGGCGGGTCGGGTGACCCCTCACCGATTACGGCGTACGGTGTCTATATGGGCATCAAGGCTGCGGCCAAAACGAAGTTCGGCAGTGACTCCGTGAAAGGTATGCGCATCGCCGTGCAGGGTTGCGGCCATGTGGGTTATTATTTGTGCAAGCACCTGGCCGAAGAAGGCGCCCGGCTGATCGTCACCGACATCGACGAGGAGCGCGTACGCAACGTGGTCAAGGCATTCGGCGCGGAAGCAGTCGCGCCGGATGACATCTACCGCGTGGACGCGCCGGTTTTCGCGCCCTGCGCACTGGGTGCCATCGTGAATGACAAGACGCTCCCGGTGATGCGCTTCGAGGTGATCGCCGGTGCCGCCAACAACCAGCTGGAGGAGGAGCGGCACGGTGATGAGCTGGAAAACAAGGGGGTTTTGTACGCGCCGGACTACGTGATCAATGCCGGCGGCCTGATCAATGTTTACGGCGAGCTGTACGGCTGGTCGGCCGATCGCGCCAAGCGCAAGGCAGGCGAGATCTACGACACGCTGCTCCAGCTGTTCGAGCTGTCGCACAAGGAAGGGCTGCCCACGTACAAGGCGGCGGACCGCCTGGCCGAGCGGCGGATCGAACAGGTCCATACGATTCAGAAGACCTGGATCTGACGTCCCGGATCATCGCAAATGAGAACCGCGGAAAGGACACGTGTACAGGCACGTGTACGGATATGAATCTGAATGAGCTGCGCAGCGCCGATCCCGAGATCTACGACTCGATCGTCAAGGAAGCAGAGCGCCAGCACGCCGGCCTCGAGCTGATCGCGAGCGAGAACTTTACCTCGCTGCCCGTGCTGCAGGCGGCGGGCTCCGTGATGAGCAACAAGTACGCGGAAGGATATCCCGGCAAGCGCTATTACGGCGGCTGTGAGTTCGTGGATGAAGCGGAGCGCCTGGCCATCGAGCGGTGCAAGGAGCTGTTCGGCGCGGACCACGCCAACGTGCAGCCGCATGCGGGCGCGCTGGCCAACATGGCCGCTTTCATGGCCGCCATGAAGCCGGGCGAGACGCTGCTCGGCATGGACCTCACGCACGGCGGGCATCTGACGCACGGCTCACCTGTCAACTTCAGCGGCCAGCTCTATCACGCCGTCGCGTACGGTGTGCGCGAAGAAGATGGCCGCATCGACTACGACGCCCTGCGCGATATCGCGCGCCGTTCCCGGCCGCGCGTGATCGTGGCCGGGGCCAGCGCCTATCCGCGCATCATCGATTTCCAGGCGTTCGCCGATGTCGCGCGCGAAGTCGATGCGGTCCTGGTTGTGGACATGGCGCATATCGCCGGACTGGTCGCGGGCGGCGTACATCCCAGCCCGGTCCCGCACGCCGATATCGTTACCTCGACCACGCACAAGACGTTGCGCGGCCCGCGCAGCGGCTTCATTGTCTGTCGCGAGGCGTGGGCGAAGCCGATCGACAAGCAGGTCTTTCCCGGCATGCAGGGCGGACCGCTCATGCATATCATTGCCGCCAAGGCCGTGGCTTTCCGCGAGGCCCTGCAGCCCGCGTTCCGGGATTACGCGGCGGACGTGGTCGACAATGCGCGCGCGCTGGCGGGCGTCCTGCTGGAGCGCGGCTTTGACCTGGTGAGCGGCGGTACCGACAACCATCTGCTGCTCATGGATCTGCGCAGTCGAGGCGAGCTGACCGGCAAGCTGGCGGAGGAGGCGCTCGGACGCGCGCACATCACGGTCAACAAGAATACCGTGCCCGGCGAGCAGCGCTCGCCGTTCGTGACGTCAGGCGTCCGCATCGGGACCGCCGCCCTGACCACGCGCGGCATGGGAACCGCCGAGCTCGAGCGGATCGGCCATTGGATCGCCGACATCCTGGAGCATCCGCAGGATGACGATGCCATTGCCCGCATCGCGGACGAGGTGATCGAATTGTGCGATGGGTTCCCGCTGTATCCGGAATTCCGGAGCGTGCACGTCCGGGTTTGATTAAATTGAATCGATGAGCAGCATCATTCTCGATGACAGCGTGCTGGACCGCCTGCGTGAGCGGTACCCGCAATACCAGGAGACGGTGTACCTCTTCGTATTGTCAGCGCTGCACCACGTCATCTAGCGGCTGCCGGAGCCGCGCCACATTACGGGGCCCGAGCTGGCGACCGGCGTGCGCGATCTGGCGCTCGCCCGCTTCGGCCCGATGGCGCGTACGGTGCTGGAGCACTGGGGGGTGCGCGCCACTGAGGACGTGGGCCAGATCGTTTTTGCCCTGGTGGAGGCCGGTATCCTGATCAAGCAGGACGAGGACGAGCTGCAGGATTTCGTGGGCGTTTTCGATTTCGACGAGGCCTTCGGCCGCGATTGAACGGCCGTTTCTGGAACGTGCTTTGCACGGCCGCTGTCATCTGGCGTAAAATGGTGCCGCCAGGCTCGGGAAACAGTGAGGGGGAGGGGATCGAATGGCCGCTGACGCTACCACGCAGTTCCCAGACTGCAAGAAGTGCGATTCCGGTTCGCTGCTTCCTTTGTCGGATTACGGGCGGGACGGTGCGCCCATCACCTACAAGGCCTGGGTTTGCTCGAATCCGGATTGCGGCTTCAATATCCGCATTGACAACGGCGAAATCAGCTTCGGACGCACCATCGGCCAAAGCTACAAGTAGCTCCCGCATGAAAAGCAGGTGAATACGCGCGACGTTTTCGGGCGTGAGTTCGTGCCGGTCGTGACCGCTGCAGAAGCAGCAGCGCACGACCGGTACGCGCATCAGGAGTGCAAAATCCCCGAGCGTGTGCTCATGGAGAATGCGGCGCGTGCGCTGGCGCTGGTCACGCACCAGCTATTTCCCACGGGCCGGATCGCCGGTGTG
>CBJLQC010000379.1:0-3454 GCA_966424955.1 uncultured bacterium
GGGCAGGCGGGCGCCGGGCTGCGCATCGACGGTGGGATCGGGTTCGCGCGGTTCCGCGGCGTTACCGAGAACGATCGGCTGCTCGCGCGCGTCGGCGTCGATGCCGGCGTCGGGCGCTGGCTGCGGCTACGGCCGCGCGCCACCGTCTTCTGGTTCGACGACCAGGTCAATGAAGGCTACTTCAACCCGGACCTCTACATGCTCGGCGAGCTCGGCCTCGGTCTCGACCGCTACCGTGGCGCCTGGGCCTTCAACGCGGAAGTCGCACCCGGCCTGCAACAGATCGGCAGCCAGGACGAGTTCAAGGGTGCCGTCAGCGCACGGCTGCGGGTCGGCTATTCGCTCGGCCCGGGCCGCGACATTGGTATCTCGTTCGGCATGTCCAACCTCGGTATCGAACGCCTGCAGGCGAATCGGGCGGGCTATCGATATCAGGCTGCGGTCATTTCGGCCGCCTGGGGTTTCTAGGCGATATCCGATCGGTCGCGGGGCGGCGCCGCCCCGCGACCACCAGCCGGTCAACCTCCCGAAAGCTTCCCGACCCCCATTTTGTTCTGTTTCGTTACAAAAAGACTGGTATTTCCGTCCGCGCTGGCTTATCTTTGGGCGTTGCCACGCAGTGCGGTAGGTCCTCTCCCCCGCTCGACTGAGCGCCCGCAGTGGTCGTCCCTAACATCCAGTGACATGAGCTACGCTTTCGCTCGGTACGCAGCCGGCAATTCATGACATTACACGGCAAAGTGGTCGCGTGGTTTGCCGTATTTGCGTCAGTCGTCGTGACGCTTTTCGTGCTGGGCGATTACTACCAATCGACGCGCGCGCTGGAGTTCGCGCTGGAAGCGCGTGCCAGCGCGCTCGCGCGGCAGCTGGCGGTAGACATGGAGCGCCGGTTCGAGGGCGCGCAGACCGAGCTGCGCGAGGCCGGCCACGAGGTCGCCGCCGGTGGCGCGGCTCGCATCACGCCGTCGCTCCAGGAGTTTGCCGACGTAAAGGTCTTCGAGGACGATCAGCTCGCCTGGCAAACCACGCATGCGCCCGACGCCACGTCCGGCCACACCTGCGTGGCTGACGCCGTACCCTTCCAGGTCGAATTCACCGACGCCTCCGGTGTGCACTACCGGATCGAAGCCAACATGCCGGGGGCGACTTTCTTCGAGCGCGTGCCGAGCGCGACGGGCCGCATCGGCAACACCGGTACCACGTCCGTGATCGACAATGCGACCGGCGCGCTGATCTACGACGATGCCTGCGCCATCCGCTCGCGTGAGCTGCCTGCCGGAATGGAGCAAAGCCTGGCGAGCGAGATTGCGAGCCGCAGCGGTGAGCCGAGACGAGTCTGGACGGCGCGTGTCGAGCCCGAAAAGGATCGACCCTACCTGGTAACCGCGGCGCGGGCCAGCCACCCGGCGTGGTCCGCCGTGGTGGCCATCGATTATGCGAAATGGATCGCGCCATTCGCGGCCATGCGCACGCAGTTCCTGGGCTTCATGCTGCTCATCATCTGCGCGGTGGCGTTCCTCACGCTGCGCATGATTCGCGGCGAGATGAAGCGTCTATCGGCGATTGCCCGCGCGGCCGATGCGATCGGTCATGGCCGCTTCGATGTCTGGCTGCCGCCGCCGACCGGCGATGAGATCGGCCGGCTTTCCCTCGCCCTCGGACAGATGGTCAACCGCCTTTCCAGCACCATCCGCCAGATGGAGATCAACGCGGCCATGGCCGCGGTCGGCGAGATGGCGACCTACCTGACGCACGAGATCCGCAATCCGCTCAGCTCGATCCGACTTAATCTGCAGATGCTGCAACGCGACCTCCGCAAGGGCACGACGCCGTCGGACGTCGAGCAGCTGGTCAGCCTTTCGCTCACCGAGATGCAGCGATTGGGCGACGTCGTGAATACGGTGCTCGATGTCGGACGCCAGGGCCGCGGCCGGGCCGGCGTTTGTGACGCCCACGATGTCATCGACGATACGGTCAAGGTGCTGAAGTCGAAGTTCTCGGCACAGGGTGTGAGCGTGAACCTGCGCCTGGGCGCGGTGGAGTCGCTGGTGGCGGCGGAAGCATCCAAGCTCAAGAGCTGCCTGATCAATCTCCTGCTCAACAGCGTGGAGGCCATGCACGCCACGCCGCACAAAGCTATTGCGATCACCACGGAGCTGCTCGAGCTGCCGCAAGGCACGCAGCTGGAGCTGCGCGTCCTGGATTCAGGGCCGGGCGTACCGCCGCACCTGGCCGGCAAGGTTTTCGAGCCGTTCTTCACGACCAAGGCATCGGGCAACGGCGTCGGCCTGGCCACGATCGCGCGCATTGTCAAGGAATGCGGTGGCGAGGTCCGTTGTCGGCCGGCGCGCGAAGGCGAGCCGGGCGGTGAATTCATCCTCGCGCTGCCACTCGCCCAGTCCGGCGAGCCGGCGCCGCAAGCAGAACTGGTAGCAGCCGGATAAGAGACATGACTACGAAGGCAGACACGACGTATCGCATCCTGGTCGTCGAAGATGACGAGGCGCATCGCGTAGCTCTCGAGCGACATCTCTCGCGCTCGGGCTACGACGTCATCGCATGTGATTCCGCCGAGCAGGCGCTCGCGCGCTTCGGCACTTTCGCCCCGCATCTCGTCATCTCCGACATCCGCATGGGCGGCATGAGCGGATTGGAGCTGCTGAGCACCTTGATGGAGCGCGCGCCCGGCACGCGCGTCATCCTGGCCACGGCATACGACGACATGCAGCTCGCGGTCGATGCGATGAAGCAGGGTGCGGTCGACTTCCTGATGAAACCGCTCGACCTCGATGACATCGATGAAGCGGTCGAGCAGGCGCTGCCGCAGCCCAAGGGCGAAGTCCAGGAAAGCGATCCCAACGAAGCGAGTGTCGTGGCGAACCGGCTGATCGGCCGCGATCCGCGCATGGTCGCCATTTACAAGACCGTCGGCAAAGTCGCGTCCACCGAAGCGCCGGTGTTGATCCGCGGCGAAACCGGGACGGGCAAAGAGCTGGTGGCCCGCACGATTCACGAGAATTCGCGGCGCGCCAAGGGCGGCTTCATCTCGGTGAACTGCGCCGCGCTGCCGGAATCGCTGCTGGAGTCCGAGCTGTTCGGCCACCTGAAGGGCTCTTTCACCGGCGCGACCGCGGACCGGCGCGGGCGTTTCGAGCTGGCGAGCGAAGGCACGATCTTCCTGGATGAGATCGGTGATACGACGCAGGCGTTCCAGGCCAAGCTGCTGCGCGTGCTGCAGGAGGGTGAGTTCTATCCGGTCGGCGCCGAGTCGCCGCGTCACACGAATGCGCGGGTGATCGCGGCCACGCACCGCAATCTCGACGAGATGTCGCGCACGGGCGAGTTCCGCCAGGACCTGCTGTTCCGCCTGCGCGTGGTCGAGCTGCAGCTGCCGCCGCTGCGCGATCGCCGGGGTGACATTCCCCGGCTGGCACGGTATCTCGCGGTCAAATCA
>CBJLQC010000380.1:0-3448 GCA_966424955.1 uncultured bacterium
GAAAAGCTAAGCATTCCATAGGCTTAAGCTTGAGGGCCGGGTAGGAACAATGGTTGCTGTATACTGTATATGCTGGCAGTTCTGTTGACACTTCTGTCAACACGCACTAGCCTTTGGGGCACTCCAAAGAGTGAGAGTCACATGCCGCAAGCAAGACTAACCGAAGAGGCATATTCGGTCGTCGTCCGACTAGCCAACGAAACCGGCCAGACCCAGCAGGAGGTGCTGGAGCGTGCCGTGAAGCTCTATGAACGTGAACAGTTCTTCGCGGAGCTCGAAGCTGATTTTGATCGTATCAGTTCAGATGAGGTCGCATGGGCGGAAGTTGTCGCTGAGCGTGAGGACTGGGATCAGGCTCTGGTCGATGGAACTGCCGAGTGACCCAACCGTCACGCGGTGAGGTATGGCTCGTCGATTTGGACCCGGTGCGTGGGCACGAAACGGGAAAAAAGCGGCCAGCCCTTGTCGTTTCCGTTGATCGCTTGAATCACAGCAAGGCGGGTCTCGTCTGGGTTATGCCGATCACGACAAAGGATAAGCGGATTCGCTCGCACGTTCCCCTTCGGAAGGGGATGGGTGGCGCTACGGAAGATGCTTGGATCAAAACCGAGGAGCTTCGGTCAGTCTCAACGGATCGCCTGATGAAGTTCCGTGGCACCGTCGATTCGAAGGTGATGTCGGAAGTTCTGTACAACGTCGAGTTCTTCCTGGGCCTACGGTAAATGGGGCCTCGGTGTCCATTTTGGACTTTGTAACATCACAAAATAACTCACTACCGGTTCGGGCAGGCTGATTCGACGCTACGTGCATGTCGGAAAGCGCCTTATTGCTCGTCGGCAGCCCCGGTTTCGCGGCGGATCACCGGGGCCACCTCCGTACCAAACAGCTCGATGGAGCGCATCATCCGGTCGTGCGGGACGGTGCCCACGCTGAATTGGGCGAGGAAGCGATCGTGCCGGAAGATCTGGTACTGGAACATGATCTTGTCGATGACTTCCTGGGCGCTGCCCACCAGCAGGGCGCCGCGTGGCGCGCGCAGCGCGTCGTATTGCGCGCGGGTGGTAGGCGGCCAGCCGCGCTCGCGCCCGATGCGCGTCATTGCTTCGGCATAGGGCGGAAAGAAGATGTCGGCAGCTTCCTGTGAAGTATTGGCGAGGAAAGCGTGCGAGTTGATGCTCACCTTGAGCTTGGCTGCATCGTGGCCCGCGCGGCGCCCAGTCTCGCGGTAGAGCTCGACGAACGCAGCGAATCGTTCGGGCAAGCCGCCGATGATGGCGAGTGCGAGCGGCAAGCCGAGCGTGCCGGCGCGCACCACCGATTGGGGCGTGCCGCCTACCGCGATCCACACGGGCAGCGGATCCTGGATCGGCCGCGGATAGACGCCGAGATCTTGGATGGGCGCGCGGTGTTTGCCCGCCCAGGTCACGCGCTCCTGCGCGCGTATGCGCAGCAGCAGATCCAGGTTTTCCTCGAAGAGCTGGTCGTAATCGGTGAGGTCGTAGCCGAACAGCGGAAACGACTCGATGAAAGAGCCTCGCCCTGCCATGATTTCCGCGCGGCCATCGGACAGGAGATCGAGCGTTGCGAAGTCCTGGAATACACGCACCGGATCGTCCGAGCTGAGCACGGTGACCGCGCTGGTCAGGCGAATCCGTTTGGTGCGCGCAGCCGCCGCCGCCAGCACGACCGCCGGCGCCGACACCGCGAAATCAGGACGGTGATGCTCGCCGACGCCGAAGACATCCAGCCCGAGCTGGTCCGCCAGCTCGATTTCCTCGAGCAGATCGCGCAGCCGTTGTGCCGGCGAAACCAATCCGCCGGTAATTTCCGCAAATGTATAAACGCCGAGCTGCAAGTTCGCCCTTGATTTGTGCGTTAAAGGTAGCGCTGAAACAAAAGCATCCCCACCAAAGTCAATCCGGCGACGAGGCCGACGCTGCGGCCGCGCGCCTGCTCGTACGCTTCCGGGAGCAGCTCGACGAGCACCATGAATACCATCGCGCCGGCGGCGAAGCCGAGGCCGTATGGGAGCGCGGATGCGAAGTGCTCGACGAAGATGTAGGCAGGCACAGCGGTGATCGGCTGCGGCAGCGACGAAAAGATGCTCCAGCCAATGCAGGCCAGGATGCTGGCGCCGCGTGGACGCATCACGGCGCTGATGGCCAGGCCTTCGGGAATGTTGTGCACCGCGATAGCAATGGTGATGGCCGTCGCCAGTGAGTCGCCGCCGCCGAACGAAACGCCGACCGCGGCGCCTTCCGCGAACGAGTGGACCGTCATCACCGTCACGATCAGCAGCATGCGCCGGGCGCTGACGCCCGAGGCGCCGCCGAAGTCGAACTCGTGCTCGCCCAGCAGGCGCTGCGTGACGAGGATGAAAAGCACGCCCAGGATGGCGCCCACGAAGGTGGCCCACCCGTTATACGTGCCGCCTTCACTGATCAGGCCGAAGCTGGCGCCCAGCATGAGGCCGGCCGCTACTGCGTTGGCCAGCGCGGCGGTGCCGCCCGATATCGTGCGGATGAACAGGAACGGCAGCGCGCCAATGCCGGTGGCCAGCGCGGTCATGAGCGCGGCCAGGAACACCACCATGGTGGGCGACCATTCGCTCAATGGAGAGCTCCACCCAGGATCGCGACGACGCCGGCCGTCACACTCGCGACCACCGCAATGCTGGTGCGGCCGGCGGTGTGATAGGCATCCGGAAGCAGCTCGGCAATGCTGAGATAAACGAGCCCGCCGAAGGAAGCGCCCAGCGTAACCGAAAGTGCGACGTCGGAGGTGATGGCCACGAAGTAGGTAGCCACGGCCAGCACGATCTGCGTAATGCGCGCGGTAATGGCGAGCAGCGTCGCGCGCCCGCGCGCGTACCCGCCTTGCTCCAGCGTCGAAATGACAACCGCGCTTTCCGAGATGTTATGCAGCGCGAAGGTCAGCACGACGAACAGTCCGAAAGCCCACGACAGCGCCATGGCGCCGCCCATGGCAATGCCTTCCGCCGCGGAATGGACCGCGCTGGCGGTATAGGCGATCACCGGGCGCGAGCCGATGCCGAGCAGCCAGTGCACAAGGAAGGTCGCGATGACACCGACCGCCGCCGCGGCGGAAGTCAGCAGCGTCGCGCGCTCGAGCGCGGCATCCATGATCAGGTAGCCGGCGCCCAGCATCATGCCGGCCGCGAGCGCATTGGCCCAGCCCAGGTATTTGCGACCGACCAGGAACGCGCCGAGGCCGGCCGCGAGCGCGGCCAGCACGGACCACCATGCCAGATCGAGAGCGTTATCCCACCCCATCACGTTGCGCTTTCCGCACTATAGCGAGCGATCAGACCCGTGCGCACGGCGCGGTTGTATACATGCGCGAAAAACCCGCAGGCGAGCAGCAGATAGAAAATCGCCAGCAATACCGCCGCCAACAACGTCAGCCCCGGCACCTGGTCGCCGCGCAC
>CBJLQC010000381.1:0-3446 GCA_966424955.1 uncultured bacterium
TGTGCAGCGGCCAAAGTCGAAGCGCTGCAACCCTTCCCGCGCGGCGCGCTCCATGAACGTCCAGTAAAGCAGCATGTTCGGCGCAAGCGCGCTGTGCGAACGGAGCGACGATGCCCACGTCATCTCCACGCCGCCACCCCAGCGCAGTGCGCAGCCGCCGGCCACCGGCTTGTTCTCGTGATAGGCACATCCAAACCATGTATGCGCAGGCAGCTCGGCCGCGAGCACCTCGAAAAAACGGATGGGATGTGTCGGGCTGCCGAGATCGCGCATGTTGCGCGCAAAAACCGAGAAAAACGGATCGACCTGGTCCGCACCAAACCGTACCTCGATACCGGCTTTCTGCGGCCTTCGCACCTGGCTGCGCAGCTTGGCCGGGAACTGCTGCCAAAGCTCCTCGGCCGTAGCCGGCAGTGCGAGGACGCATCCCACTTTGTCCGTGGTGTCTTCCAGAGCGGTATCCAGCGGAAGTCCGGCGCGCAGCTCCAGCAGCCCCGCCCGGCGATCACGCGCGAGTTCGACGGCGTGTTCGATCAGGGCCCGGACGGCTGCCGGGGTACCCAGTGGCCCGCCGCCGTTCAGGAAGGGCATGGAGACCATGAACCGGCCGAACGCCAGGCTGCGCACGTCCACGAGGGGGAGAATGCCGACGATGTCGGCACCCTCCCGGGCTACCAGGTATGGACAATCGTGGTGGTAAGTCTGCGCGATGATCCGGCGCCACGCATAAAGATGCGCGGCCGTCGCACGCGGGTGGACGGCCCCGAAACCATCCCATTCGCTGGGATGCCCGTTGAACTGCTCGACCTGCACGAGCGGATTATAAGCGCTATTTCGCGAAAAGTCTGGCCAGCGCCGCGAAACGCGCGCGGGTGAAGGTGATGAGCCGGCGCCAGAACATCATGATGACACCCGCAACGGCCGCCAGTGCCGATGCAACCGGCATGAGCGTTTCGGGACCCAGGTACATTACAGATCTCTCCTGTCGAAGCAGCGACGCTTTGGTTAACGCATGCGCGGGGTATGGCGATGCCCCAATCGGGGCGGGACGCTGGACCATGCCCGAGGCAAATCCGAGGCCCGCAGGCAATCCTCGTCTGCCGGCTGTGCTGCCATGACTTGCGATGTGGGCTGCAAAGCTGCTTGTCGCCGGGGCGTAACGGGTGTAGTGCCGCTGCAACGCCGGGCCGACGGTCGAATCCTCCTAAATACCGTTCACTACAGGGGTTTTCGTTGGGAGCCAGCCCCGAATGCCGGGTTGGTCCGGCGGCAGGATTCTTTCAAAAGGAGGTCTGCGTTGAGGCAAACGCGAATCAGCTACTCTTCCAGGTAAGCCATTGCGGATCGGAATCGATGCCTGTTGCTGGGCGAACAACCGCGGGTACGGCCGCTTTACACGCGAACTCCTGCGCGCCCTCGTTGGGCAGGCGCCAGGTGACGAATTCGTGTGTTTCGTGGATCCTGCCCTGGCGGCGCGGTTCGACCTCAACCGGCCGAACGTCCGGCTGGTCGTCGTATCGCAAAGCGCGGCGCCGACCGAAGCGGCCAGCTCGGAGGGGCACCGGTCGGTGGCAGATATGCTGCGCTTCACGCGTGCCGTCGCCCGCGAGCCGCTGGACGTCTTCTTCTCCCCCTCGGTCTATACGTACTTCCCTTTGCCGCCCGGGCTTCCGGCCGTCGTGACCGTGCATGACGCAATTGCCGAGAGATTCCCGCGGCTGACCCTGCCAACCATGCAGGCGCGCGTTTTCTGGCCGGCAATAGTGCGGCTCGCGATCTGGCAGTCGCGACTGGTGCTGACCGTTTCGGATTACTCCGCTGGTGAGCTGCAGCGCGTGCTGCGCGTGCCGAAGAGCCGGTTGCGGGTTTCGCTGGAAGCGCCTGCCGCCGCCTATCGCCCGAGCGCGCCGGCCGATGTGGCGCGAGCAGCGGAACGGTTAGGACTCCCGGCGGGTGCGCGCTGGTTCGTCTATGTGGGCGGCTTCAATCCGCACAAGCGAGTGGACCTGCTGGTCCGGGCGCATGGAGAGCTGGCGGCGCGCGGCGGCGCGACGCCGCACCTGGTATTGGTGGGCGCGCCTGATCGCGACGGCTTTCACAAGGACGTCGATGCGATTCGTCGCGAGATCGACCGCGCCGGAACGGAGGACCTGGTGCACTGGCCAGGCTTTGTCGCGGATGAGGAGCTTCGCCACATCCACTCGGGTGCCCTCGCCCTCGTGCTGCCCTCCGAATCCGAGGGATTCGGGTTGCCCGCCGTCGAGGCAGCCGCCTGCGGCACGGCGGTGATCGCCACCACGGAAAGCCCGCTGCCGCAGCTCCTGGCGGGTGGCGGCTGGTTCGTGCCGCCCGGCGACCTGGCCGCGCTGACGACCGCCATGCAACAGGCCGCGGACCACGAGGCGACGCGCAGCGTCATGGCAGCCACCGCGCGCGAGCGCGCGGCCCGGCTCGATTGGCAGCGCTCTGCGCTCGCAACAATGAATGCGCTGCGCGAGGCCGCCGGGCCGACCGTGCGGCTGCAGGGTGTGGGATCGCAGGTGCGCGAGCATGCAGGTGCGGTGTCATGAAAGCCATACTGACGTATCACTCGATCGACAGCTCCGACTCCGTGATCTCGATTACCGAGCAGACGTTCGTGCGGCATCTCGCCTGGCTTCGTACGCACGTGCCGGTCGTCCCGCTCGACGAGTTGCGCAGCATACCCAACGAGCACGCCGTCGCTATCACGTTTGATGACGGTTTTCAGAATTTCGCCGATGTTGCGCTGCCCGTGCTGCGCACGTACGGCATGCCGGTGACGGTTTTCGCGGCGACGGATTACGTAGGCAGAACCAATGAATGGTCCGTTCGCGCCGGTCCGGCAGTGCCGCACCTGCCACTCATGGGCTGGGCAGCCCTGGAGCGCATTGCGGACCTCGGCGTCAGCATCGGCTCACACACGCGCACGCATCCGCGACTCAACCGTGTCGATGCATCGCAGCTGCAGGATGAAATAGCCGGCTCGGCGCAGATCATCACAGATCGCCTGGGCAAAACACCGCGTGCCTTCGCCTATCCGTACGGCGATTACGATGTGACGGCCCTCGAGGCCGCGCGCTGCACGTATGCCACGGCGGTCACGACCGAGCTGCGTGCCGTTGAACCGTCCGACGATGCGTTGCAGCTGCCGCGCCTCGACGCCTACTACTTCAAGCGCGCGGGCGTGCTGGAAGCATTCGGCACGGCCGGCTTCCGTCGTTTCCTGTGGGTTCGCCGGCACGGCCGCGCCGTCCGCCGCGCCTTTTCGATGGCCGGAGCGCGGGCATGAGAGAAGCCCCATTTCTATCGGTGATCGTCCCCGTGTATCGCGGGACGAGCGTCCTGCCCAGGTCGCTGGAAGCGCTGGCGCGCAGCGGCCTGCCACGCGAGCAGTGGGAATTGATCGGCGGCGATGATGCGAGGCC
>CBJLQC010000382.1:0-3443 GCA_966424955.1 uncultured bacterium
CCCTGGTCGATCATCATGAACTGGTTCTGATCGACCGAGCCCTTCTCGGGCGTGAGATGCTCGAAGATCGAAGCCAACAGGAACAGCACCGCCGATGTTTTCGTGGCCAGGCCGCTGACACCGGTGATGTTGAGATGGGCCGCCTCCGGGCCGAGCAGGAAGTCGGCGTCCAGATAGATCGGCGCCTTCTGGCCGCCGGTGACGTACAGGCCGGCCGGAATGCCCGTCCCGCCCGGCTTGGCGTAGGCATCCATCCGCAAGGCAACGCGCACATCCTCGTCGCTGGCGAGATACACCGACCCGGATGGTACCGGCTGTAATGGCTCGGGCGGCTCGTGCCGCAGCACGGCGGCGGTGTAGAGCCGGATCTCCGGCCGCTCGGTCGCCGCCGGCACGCGCGGGGCCGGGTCGGCCTGCAGGCCGATGTAATCGTGCAGCGCGGTCTGCAGGTCGCTGTAGCTCGCCCCGTCCACGACGATGCCGTAGACGGTGAGTGCGCGCGCACCGTCGATCACGACCTTGACGAGCGTGCCGATACCGACGTCGGATTCCGGCGCCGTCCAGAAATGGAACTCGTGCGGCGTGTTCGGTTTGCGCTCGGTGCCTACGACGCGACCAATCGGGCTCATCAACTTCCGCGTTGCTGCAGGTTCAACAGACGTTTACGAACACGTGCAAGTAAAACCGCAGTTCACGTGTCCGTGTCCGTGTCCGTATACGTGAACGCTTCTCTCTATGCCACACCCTCACCCAAAACATGAATCACTTCTCCCGTGACGGCTTTGCTCTGGTCGCTCGCGAGAAACAGGACGACCGAGGCAATGTCCTCGCGACTGATCCACTTCACGGTGTCCGGGTCCTTCACCGCGCGACGGTTCTGCTCGGTGTCGATCATGCCCGGCGCGATGGCGTTGACCCGTACGCCATGGCGCTTCTCCTCGATAGCCAGCGCGCGCGTCAGCGCGACGACCGCCGCTTTGGCTGCACTGTAGGCGCCCAGTCTGGCTTGCGCGCGCACGCCGGCCGGCGACGCGAAGTTGATCACCGAGCCGCGCGCCGCGCGCAGCAGCGGCAGCGCGGCGCGCGTGACCACAAACGCCGTTTCCGCATTGCGCTGCAGCTCGCCACGCCATTCCTCGGTCTCGGTCTCGGCAATCGGCTTGATCACGCTCAGGCCGCCCGCCACGTTGACCAGGACATCCAGCCGCTCGAAACGTCCTTCCACCGCGGTGAGCAGCGCGGCTACCGCATCGACGTCGATCAGGTCGGCTTGCACGGCCAGCGTGTCATGGCCCAGCTCGCGCGCCAGCTCCTGCACCTGCTCGTGTCGTCCGGTGATGCAGACGCGCGCGCCGGCCGCGATCATCTTTTGCGCGATGACGTAGCCGACCTGACCGGAGCTCCCTACACCGGTGATCAGCGCCACCTTGTTCATCATCGCAAACGAATTGTCCATTAAGGGATAAGCCGGCCGACTGACATCCCAGATGGCCACGCTCGTGAGCACGACCGCCGCCGCCACCAAGATAACACTTGCGCTGAGTCGTGGGATCAGAACGAGCGAAGCCAATAAAACGCCGAAGGCCGCACCCAGCAGTGCGCTCGCCGCCACCGTCCGGTAACGCGTGGTGAGTGACTTGAGCAGCGCCCCGCCCGTGTAGGCCGGCTCGGCCAGCAAAAACAGCGCGGCCAACGCGCCGCTCCAGCCGGCCAGCCGCGCGCCGTTCAGACGGCTCCAGATGGCCGCGAAAATACCGGCGAGCGCGAACGCGACGATCGCGCCCAGCCAGCGTCGAATGCCGCTGGCCCGTTCCGCACCCACCCAGACGCCGAGCGCCAGCGCCGCCAGGCTGAGCGCAATGAGGAAGCCGGCGGTGCCCAGGAACCCGCGCTCGGCGTACAGCAGCAGCGCCGCGCCGGTTTCCAGCGCGATGCCCAGCATGGCGCCGACCGCGAAGGCGGGAATCTTTTCTTTCAGGGTGTAAAGCGGCCGTATCCGCCGCGGTAGTAAACCAGGGGGCTACCCTCCACCGCATCCCCCGCCACGACCTCGCCGATGAATATGGTATGGTCGCCGCCCTGGTACTCCTGGTGCAGCACGCAATCGACCCAGGCGAGCGCATCATCGAGGATGGGACTGCCGGTCTGCTCCTCGTGGTACGCCAGGCCGTCGAACTTGCGGTCGATTTCCCACGCGGCGAAGCGCCGGGCCATGCGCTCGCCGCCGCTATTCAGGATGTTTACGGCAAATGCGCGGGCGCTCCGGATGCAGTCGTGCGTATCCGCGTTCTTTTCGACACAGACCAGCACGAGCAGCGGATCCAGCGAAAGCGAGGCTACGGCATTGGCCGTGAGGCCGCAGGCGCGACCGTCCGGCGTCCGGGTCGTGACGATGCTCACGCCGCTTGCCCAGTGACCCAGAATGCGCCGGAACTCCGCGGAATCCATGACTACAGCTGCGGCGCCCGCGCGCGCAGGAACTGCTCGCAGTCGCGAATCGGGTAGACGAGGCGATCCCAGCGCGGGTCGGGCAGCGAAAGCGGCGCGGTTTCGGCGAGCAGCCAGCCGCTGACGACGTCGGCAAATGCCGGCTCGTGACTGCGCGCCATCTCGACGCGCACCAGCCCCCAGAAGATGTCGCGCTGGTCGTGTGGCCGCAGCCGCACGTAGAAGGACCGGACGGGCGCCAGATTGCGGGTGTGCGGCTCGAAGACGCTGCTGCGCTCACCTGCTTTGAGCTCGAGCACCGTGCGCGCTTCGTCGCCATCGAAGAATCGGGTCCGATGCGACTTGATCAGACCAACCGCGCGCGGGCAGGCCGCCAGCTCCGGCGACATCGTGATGCTGCCATCCACGAGCAGCCAGCCATCGTTCTGCGTCGCGCACCAGCGCACGGCCAGCTCACGCTCGAGCGATTCGCGCCAGCGGTTGACATGCTGCGCGGCGCGTGCATACAGCAGTGGCGGGAAGAGGGGCAGCGGCTCGGAGCCGGGCGGCGTCGTGTCGATCAGCTGCGCACCGGGATCGCAACCGCGCGCCGTAGCGTCAACACCCGGTGTCGTCTCGGCAACCGCCACGGCAGCATCGGTGCCGGTCAGCGAACTGCTGGCAACGGCCAGTGTGCCGACAACGGACTTGCCGCGATTCCCGGCGAAGGTGATTGTCAGATCGCCAATACCGCTCGACAGTGTTGAGTCTGCCGTTGTTACCCCACCTGTCCCGATAGCCGGAAGTGCTTCCAGCGCGGCGTCGATGTTGGCAATGAGCGTGTTATTCGTTGCGCTCCATGTGATCGCGGCGGTTGTGAAGCCCTCAAACGAGAGCTTGAACGTGCCGCCGGAGAACGCACAGATCGTGTCCGAATTGGACGCCTTCTGCAGTGTCGCCTGGTAGTTGATCGTCTCGCAGTTCGAGACGCTGCCGACGACGCCGGTCGTGCCGTT
>CBJLQC010000383.1:0-3436 GCA_966424955.1 uncultured bacterium
ATTGGCGGAGCGTGGTTCGAAGGCCCCAGTGGGTGAGCTGGTCGATCAGACCGTCGTTGCGCAGCTGCTGCAGGATGTCGCGCGTGCCGTCGCGCGAACCGTCGTCCACGCAAATGATCTCGAGATCGAGAGGAACATTGCGCACGCGCTGAATGGACTCAGCCACATGCGCCCGCTCGTTGTAAACGGGCATCACTACACTGAGCACCAGTCGGTCGGTCATTATTCGACAACTCCATAGCGATTGAGTTTGCGGTACAACGTCGATGGATCGATGCCGAGCACCTCTGCCGCACGCGCCTTATTGCCGCCTTCCGCCTGCAACACCCACAAAATGTAGGCGCGCTCGACCAGCTCGAGCGTAGGATTGGCGGGCGGCCGCTCCGAGATCAGTGGCGCGGGCGCCGGCTCGACGATGCGTGCCGGCAGATGCGATGTCTCGATCACTCCGTCGTGCGCCAGGATGGCGGCGCGCTCGAGCGCGTTCTCCAATTCGCGCACGTTGCCCGGCCAGTCGTAGCGCTGCAACGCCTCCAGGCCGGTTTCCGCCAGTTGCAGCGGCGCGCGGCCATCGGCCTGGTCGGCGCTCATGCGCTGGATAAAGTATTCGGCCAGCACGCGCACGTCATCCCTCCGTTCGCGCAGCGGCGGCAGGTGCAGAGTGATGACGTTGAGGCGATAATAGAGATCGCTGCGGAACGTGCCGCGCCGAATCTCCTGCTCCAGGTCGCGGTTGGTCGCGGCAATCACGCGCACGTCGATCGAGATCGGCTCGGTTGCGCCGACCGGCACGATCTCCCGCTCCTGCAGCGCGCGCAGCAGCTTGACCTGCAGCGCCGGCGACATCTCGCCGATTTCATCCAGGAAGAACGTGCCGCCGCGGGCTGCTTCCAGCAGACCCTGCTTGTCGCGCACGGCGCCCGTGAAGCTGCCCTTGACGTGCCCGAACAGCTCGGACTCGAGCAGGTTTTCGGGAAGCGCGCCGCAGTTGATGGAGATGAAGGGCCCGCTCTCGTGATCGGACAGCTGATGGATATAGCGCGCCACTACCTCCTTACCGGTCCCGCTCTCGCCCGTGATCAGAATGGTGGAGTCGGTCGGCGCCACCGTCTCGGCGAGCTTGAGTACCTCGAGAAACGGGCGGTTCTTGCCGACCGGCCGCACGGTTTGTGACGAGTCGCGCCGCCGAATCTCCTTCTTCAGCTGCTTGTTCTCGCGCGACAGCTCGCGCACCTGCGCGGCACGCTTGCACAGCGCAACCAGCTCGGCATTGCTGAACGGCTTCTGCAGGTAATAGAAAGCGCCCTGGTTCACGGCCTTGACCGCAGACTGCAGCGAAGCCTGCGCCGTCATCAGGATGACGGGCACCTCCGGGTCGCGCTCGCGCACCGCTTCCAGCAGGTCGAGGCCGGTGACGCCCGGCATGCGTATGTCCGTCAACACGACGTCCGGGCTCACCTCCTCGAACCGCTCGAGCGCCTCCCGGCCGCTGTGTGCTACCGACGCGTCGAAACCTTCGCCGCGCAAGAGGATCTCGACCGTGTCGAGAATCGCGCGCTCATCATCTACAACCAGAACCTTCGGCATTACGAATTCCTCCGTCCGGCATGCTGTGGCAGATACACCGTGAACTGCGCTCCACGTCCTTCGTGACCATCAACCAGAATCGTCCCTTCGTGCGCTTCCACCGCGCGATGCACCATGGCCAGCCCCAGACCCGTGCCCCCTTCGCGCGTCGTGAAGAACGGATCGAAAATCCTGGGGATCTCTTCTTCGGGAATGCCCGGGCCGGAGTCGCGCACTTCCAGCTTTACCGACGCCGACGCCTGCACGCCGGCCGGCAGCTCGCGACGTGTCACCGGCGTGAGCTCGACCCGTACGCGGCCCCCATCGCCCGAGTGCTGCACGGCGTTGAGCACCAGATTGAACACCGCGCGATGCAGCAGATCCGGGTCTCCATCCAGCATCAGGGCATCTCTGGGCGGCGCGTATTCGATAGCGGCGCCCCCACGCCCGTCGGGATGCTGCTCGACCAGGCGTATGGCCTCGGCCGTGACCTTCGAGATGTCGACTTCGCTGCGGCGACGGACTTCCACGCGACTGAATTCCATGAACTCGGAAAGCAGCCGGCTCACGCGATCGGATTCGTTGATGACCAGCCGTTGCAGCACGGTGCGATCGTGGTTGGTGAGATGGGGACCATCGAGCTGTTCGACGGCGCTGCGAATGGATGCCAGCGGATTCTTGATCTCGTGCGCCAGCGACGCACCCAGCTCGGCTACCGCCTGCAGCCGCTCGGTGCGGCGCAGCAGATCTTCCATCTGGCGGGTGTCCGTAATGTCCTGGAAAACGGCCGTTACCCACGGCACGCCGGGACGCTCGAGCAGCGTGGTGCGGCAACCAAGCAGGCGCTCCTCGGTGCCGCGCCGCATGCGGATCTCGTAACGGCGAACCGGCTGGCGCGACGTCGCAGTCCGACGAATCACGGCACCCAGTCCCGGCGCCCGCTGATCCAGCTCGGTCAGCACTTCTCGCGTCAGCCAGGCGCTGGCCTCCAAACCCAGCACCGACTCGGCTGCCGCATTCATGTAAGCAAGGCGACCGGTATCGTCGATCGTGACCAGGCCGGTGTCGATCGCACCCAGGATGTCGTCCGTCTCCAGCCGCAGCTGCCGCAGCTCCGACTCCATCTGGCCGAGCGCCTGCCCGGTCCGCCGCAAGCGATCGCCCAGCGCGCCCACCACTACGGCCACCGTGGCAAAAAGCGCGATCTGCGCAAGCGCGGATGCCAGCTGGACGGGGACCGGCCAGAGAATCAGCTGCACGGTCGGCGCGCCCGTGACCCCGGGTACGTGGAACCAGATCAGGTCGGCGAAATAGAGGATGCTCGCCAGCGCAGCGACCAGCATGCCCCCCGAGAAGGGGAGCAGCAGCGCGCCCGCGGCAATGACCAGGATGTAGACCGGCGGAAAGCTGCTGTCGATGCCGCCCGTGATATGAACGATGGCGGTGACCAGCAGTGCGTCGAAAATGACCTGGCTGTACAGGAAATTGGTCCCGACCGGCCGCTTCAGGATCGACGTGTACCACAGGCTGAAACCGGTGAAGCCGATGGCGGCCAGCAACGCGAGCGTCGCAATGAGCGTGTCCGCCTGCGCCGTCTGCTCCCAGACGAGCGCCGCCCCGGCGAACACGCCGAGGGCGAGGATCAGGCGGCCCAGGTAAAGCCACCGCAGCATCGCCACTGGATGGACCATTGATCTCTAGTTGGAAGAACAAGCCGGTCTGGGGAGGCGGAGACCGACGATTGGGACACAATTTAGGGGTGGTGTTCGCAGAATGCAATGGTGAGGATTGCAATTAGCGGGCAGAGAATCTGGGCTGCGTGTCGGTGACGAACTGGGGCGCGGTCGGCTGCGCGGGGGCAGGCGCGGGA